>JAAFHG010000210.1 GCA_013297585.1 Chitinophagales bacterium | reverse complement strand
ATTTTTCAAAACTCTAATGCGTAGAAATTTCCCTCTTTTATCAACTGAATCAATTATTATCTTTCTATTATTTATATAAAATGTATCAATGAAACGGAGGGGAATGATACTTCTATTGGTAGAGTTGTTTTGAATAAAATAAAAATTTGTTTTTTTTGTGTTAAATCCAAGACCATAGTAAGTATCGTTTGTACAAATAATTCTCAGTTTAGATTTATTAATCTCGAGTGTAGCCCATTTGAAAGGCTTTATATTTAAGCATAACTGCCATTTTTTTTCTAGTTCATTCAAACCAGTTGTATCGCAAAAATTATTATTTATTTTAACGAAAATAGACCCAAACACAATTTTTTTATCAATATACGTTTCAATGTTTGAAATCTTAATGAAAGGATAATTAAGCAACTCTTCTTTTGTATATCCTTTCTCGTCAGTAAAATCATTATCATTATCGGTATCAAAAAAATATAGAGATTTTACTTTATCATTTGTAAACAAAACTTTTATATCAGATTTTAATTGACGCTTTATGTAGAAGTCGCTTTTTTGAATTTTATAAAGAGTGATTATTTTATTAAAAAAATCTAATGTTATTTGACCATTTTTATATCGCCAATATACAGAGTTAGGATAGTCTAGTGTATATTTCTTTACAACACAGTTACCTTTAAAACGATTGTCAATATTATAAATGCTTGATGTATCTGTAACCATAGTTACAAGCTCTTCTTTATTTATATATTTAAGAATATTAGATATAGGTTGGTTTAATTTTAACTCTAATGCCTGAGTTATACCATTTTCACTTTTAAATAAGCAAATACCAACAATTACTATCTTATAAAAATAGTCCATACAAATTATTTTATTTAAAAAAATGAAGTGGTCGTACACTAATTTGGGCATAACGACCACTCCATCGAAATCAAATACCACTTATAATCTAGTACACTTAACTTTAGTACCATCACAAGTCGCTCCATCATCATCGGTTGCAGAACAAGTTGATGTTCCGGTACACTCTGCCGGTCGACCTCCAGTGCATTGTGCCTTAGCTGTACAACTTGCTCCACCATCACCAGATATACCATCTTCAGTAATGTCCCCACCAACAACCAATTTCATTTGTTCTCTGCTTAAAGCAGTACCAAAATTTTGTAACATAATTTTTAAGTTTGTGAAAGCCTCCCCAACCCCTCCAAAGGTGGGGCTAAGAAAAGGTTTCGGTTAATTAATTTTTAAAACCCCGTTATTTAACACAGCTTTACGCATTGGTGTTATTGGCGCTGGTCTATCACCATTTGCAACTAGTAATAGTAGTCCACCAGTTTCTTTTTAAGGACTATTTAAAAAGAAGGCATTTAGTATTATTCATTACCACATAGCCACAGTAGACACATAGCCAATTGCTGTAGTAGGTTAATCGTAATCCTTACAAAATCTCAACATTAACAATCTACTGTGCCTATCTGCCTATGTGGTAAAATCCATTTTAACTCAACAAATATTTTACATCCCCAATACTATATATCTCTGGCAGTTGGTAACCATTTATAAAAAATGTTGGGGTAAATTGTATATCTATGGCTTCGCACCAAGCTTTCATGGCTGCAACCTTATCGTTTTGTTGGTCTAGTATCTCATTAATCACTGGGTATTTAGCTGCAAAAGCGTCGTAGTCTTTAGTAGTTGCCATATACCAATCATCTATTGCTTTACTAGCTATCTCCTGCCCATGCAATTGTTGTAAGGCCAATACATGTTTTACAGGTTTGTTGCGTTTATCATCTGCCTCTATGGTAGCTGTAAACAAAACTTGTACTTGTACATTTGGGTTATGATGCAGTATGTCTTCTAATATGGGGTGTGCTTTAGCACATGGGCTGCAATAAGGGTTACATACTTTTATAATGGTATTGGTGGCATTAGTATTGCCTAATAATATGCCTAAGCCTTCGGTAGTTTGGGTGATATGCTTTTGTTTTACAAGCAAGGTTTCAAATATCAGCGGGTTCGCTTTAAGCCTTACTAGTTCTTTAGCCCTAGGTTGTAACTCTTTATTCTTAACTAAACTTGGTTTTATCAACGCCCATATAGCTATGGGTACTAAAAAAGCTACAACAAATTGAGATATTGTATTAATGGCAATAAAAGTGGTAAAGTGAAAACTCAAACCATTGGTAATACCCTGTAATAATAATAATGCTTGTACTGAAAGGCATAATACACACCATTGTTTGGCAACCTGCCATTGGTAATACAAACTAAATACAATATAGGGCAACGCCATAAAATTCAATATAGCTAATACTGGTAAAGCAGCTATGCCAATAATTAGTAAAGCCAAATAGCTACCTGTAAAATAATAAAAGCCTATCTCACTCCAGCTTAGCCAGCCTAAAAATTTGGCTTGCTTTGAGTTTAAAATGGCATTACAGTTCGTTTTGCTACCTGCTGTACATATTTTTTGTAGCGTGGTATTGGTTTTGTCTACCTCGTACCACAGCAATAAGCTACTTACCACAATACCTGCAAAATGCAATAGCATTAGTAAGACATACGGAAGTGCTACTTTAAAATGATTGTTTACAAAAGCAGTTACGCCTAATACACTACCACATAATAGTAACCCTAGGAATAACAAGGGTATTTGATAATGCTGCAACAACGCCTTTCGCTGCTGTTGTGCGTAGTTGGCTTCACCAGCATTGGGCTTGGCTTGTACCAAAAGGGTTTTACCCGTCCAAATTGCATTAAATTCAGCTAAACTAGTGGTTACACTATTAGCAGCATCGCTACCAGTATAATAACTCACTGCATTATTATCAACTGCATATACCGTTACAAAACTGCCACCTTTGGTAGTAGTATAGGCTATAAATGGTAAAGGAAATTCGGTAATAAGTGCTTTGTCAGCGTCTATTGCCAATGCATCAATATTAAACTGCGGCAAGGCATCGTGTATGCTTAGTAAACTGGGATAATCAGGGTGTTGTTCAAGTGTAGTATTTATTGTACGATTGGTAACTTTTACTTGCATACTTTTTAATAACTGTATGGTAGCAATTACTGGATTGGAATAGGTAGTTAAACCGTATGACATAATTCAGTATTATATTGAAAATATTCTTTGTGTTTTTAATTAAAATTATCTAAGGGATAAAAAATTTTCTAGTTGCACAGGTGTTAAATTTTTTGCAATTATTTTCCCTTTACTATCTAATAAAAAATTTGCGGGATAACTATTGATATTAAGTTTATATGCTTCCTTACCATCTATGTCCCAATATTGTTGCCATGGTAGTTGATATTTATTGATAGCTTGAAGCCAAGCTTTTTTATTAGCTCTAGTGTCAACTGAAATACCAATTATTATGAGATTTTTTGTGGATAAAGTTTTTTCATAAAGCACTTTTAACTTGTCAAACTGACTAATACATGGAGTACAATGGCTAAACCAAAAATCTACAAATAGGTACTTTGTAACTGTATTCTCAGTTAAGATATTTACAAAAACGCCTTTATCATTCGTAAGAAATAAGTCAGGAAAAAAGCCGCCAATTGATGTTTTTTTTGCAATTTTTAGTTTTGACTCTACAACTCGAGATGTATAGTTTTTTTTAAAATCGTTAGAAAACCTTGTATTGATCGAATCAAGTATTGGATCGTACATATAATCTAATTCATACACTAAATTCCAAAGTGCCACATAAGAGTTATCGTGCATTTTTACGTAATCATACAGGTATGGATTTGCTTTGGCTTTTTTTAGTAGTCGGCTTTGTCTGTACTGTAAAAGTTCTTTCATACTGGTATTTACTAATTTGGGTGTTTCCCTTAGCGAATCGATATTACATTCTATAGTTTGTGTAATTGGATCGACAATGAAAAACCGTGATATATATTTCCATTCTGAATTTACTTTTAATCCAATTACAAAGGCTGTGGGATATTTAATATTACCCTTGAATTTAAATTGGCCTTTTACAACTTCGGTTTCTTGAAAAACATCCTGATTTTGGTAATAGGAATTACCACCAACTGGCATTAAAATCACTTTGCCACTATCAATATTTATAGTACCATTTAAAACAAAGTAACTTTTGGTTTGTGCGGACAAGTGAAATGCTATAAATAAAATGTATAGTAGAATCTGATAGTTTTTTTTCATCATTTAGTTTTAAAACAGCTGTCTGAATTATTTTTAATTTTCAGACAGCTATTAAGCTTTCAAATATTCTAGGCAATCAAACAATTATTGATGTTCACCACAATACTCATTTGGTGTTCCAGAATATTTGCACTCACAATTATTTGTTACAGAACTACATGTAACATCTGTGCATTTTAGAGGGCATTTTGCCCCATCATCATTTCTAAAATCTTCTACACCACCTTTTACCAATTTCATTTGTTCTCTGCTTAAAGCAGTACCAAAATTTTGTAACATAATTTTAAATTTGTGAAGTCATAATGTTTATCAATGATGGCTTCGGTTAAATGAATTAAAGAAAGAAAATTACATCCTAATAATTGTCGTAGTCAATCATCTGTATGTATAGTTGTTGCTTGGCTATAATACCTACGTGTACCACAGTTGACCCAAGCTACCTTGCATTATCGGGCAAATGATAATACTTGGCATTTCAACACATCAAAAATATACACCAAAACATATACAAAAATGCAGTAGAACTACTGCATTTTGCCATTTTTAGCATATTTAACAAAAATAAATGTCTTAATAAATAGCCATATACTATTTTAGCTTATCGTCTTTATTTTATCACCTATTTGTTTATAAAACAAACAGCTATGCCTAGAACAATAAGAATAGCCATTGTAGATGACTACCAACCTGCAAGAGAAAAGTTGCTTAAAATAGTAAAAGAAATAAAGGATATTGAAGTGGTAACAGTGGCAAGCAATGGTGTTGATTTTATACATACCATAGAAGCGTTGCCTAAACCGCCACACATTGCATTGGTTGATTATCAAATGCATCCTGTAGATGGTATAAGTGTGCTACACTACCTTAATTGTCACCATTCATCTATTAAATTAATTTGCATCACAGGATACGATGAAACTACTGCCGCTACTGAGGCATTTAGTGCAGGTGCAAGTGGTTTTATAACCAAAGTAGGGCTTAAAATAGATGCTAGTCTATTAAAAGGTGCGATAGATTCAATATTAAAAGGTAACATTTACATAGAAGAACATCCTAGCATTCAAATAGATATTGCTACTGCAAAAGAATTAAAAGAACAATCATTAAATAGTATCAGTCAACAACAATTTACCAAAAGAGAACGCTTATTCGCTACACTCAATGCATCGTCACTTACATATAAAGATATGTCTACAACACTAAATATTAGTTTACGTACGGTAGAGTCAACTAGTTATAGGCTCAACAGAAAATTAGATGCAAAAGGCAATAGACTAACATTACTTAAAACTACTTTACAACAAGGTGGGATAAAGCTAGGTAGTTTAAAAAGCAAGCACAAAAATGAGTTTTAAGTTCATCGCGAAAAATAGAACTGTTGCCATTTTTTAGTGTTACAACAACTAATGGTTGCAATTGACAGCTAATTAACTATTTTGTTCTGCTAAAATCTCATTCCTTACTTCGCATTCAAGCTTCTTTCAGCAATGGTTTTAGCGGCAATCCAACCGCTTGTCCAGGCATGTTGAAAGTTAAAGCCGCCTGTTACGCCATCAACATCTACTATTTCGCCACCAAAAAACACGTTCTCAACTTTTTTGCTTTCCATCGTGTTGGGGTCTACTTCTGCTAATTTTATGCCGCCACTTGTTACAAATTCTTCTTTAAACGTAGTTTTACCATTTACTGCATACTCTTGCAATACCAAATTGCGGATGAGCCTGTATTGTGGTGCCGACGGCAAATCTGCCCAGCGCATATCTTCTGCAATACCACTCAGTTCTAGCAGGTATAGCCACAACCTATTAGGCAAGCCAAATGGGTTTTTGTTGCCTATTTTTTGCGTAGCTAGTGAAAAGCGGTAATCAGAAAATTGTGGTTTTATATCAAATTCTGTGGCTTCGCCAAGCCAGTTTATAATAATGGTAAATTGATAATTAATCGAAGCTAAATATCTAGCAGCCCATGCAGATAATTTTAAAACGGCTGGCCCACTCATGCCCCAATGCGTAATTAATAGCGGCCCGTTGTTAACGAATTTTGTACCTGCAATTTTTACCGTTGCATTGTCTACACTTACACCCATAAGGTTGGTAATTTTGTTGTTGGGCATATTAAAGGTAAACAGCGATGGTACTGGCTCTTCAATACTATGGCCAAGGCTTGTAAGCCAATTAAATTGGTCTGTTTTAGGAAAACCACCACAAGCAACACACACGTAATTGGCGTTAATAATAGCACCATTTGATGTTGACAAACTAAACGCTTTGTTGATATATACAATGGTATTTACAGCGCAACTCATCAGCATTTTTACCTTATACTTTCTCGCTTCTGTTAGTAGGCAATCTATTATAGTTTGCGAGGTGTCAGTGTCAGGAAACATTCTGTTATCAGCCTCGGTTTTTAAAGTTACGCCACGCTCCTTAAACCAGTCAATAGTATCTGTTGGGCCAAACCAATTGAATGTTTTTTTTACAAAATATTTACCCCTTGGA
>JAAFHG010000654.1 GCA_013297585.1 Chitinophagales bacterium | reverse complement strand
CTGTAATACCCATTTTAATAGTGGCTTTATCTTTCATGCAAGTTTTGCTTATACCGATGTTTATGCTACCAAGTGGTTTTGACACATAAATAGTAGTTGCATTTTGGTAATTAAACCAGCCGCTTAGTTCTGCCGCCCATTGTTTTTTAAGGGTAAATGAATGACTCATGTAACCATTAAAACCGATACTACTAACATTTGTGGTTTTATTGATGCCATAACCAATAATGCTAGTATTAAACTGCTGCCAATAAGGTTCTGCTGATACATAAATATTCCACCAAGTTGCAGGTTGAAATGGCGTACTTAAACTTAGCGTTACCATTTTTCTATTACCTACGTTTTGTGGGGTTAAAATAGTGCTACTGCCTGTTTGGTAAGTAATTTGATCTATATAATTGCTTGTTTGCGTGTATTTTAGTTTGGCGTTTGTGGCGTATTTGTAAGTATAGCTTAGTTCTACACTGTGGCTTATTTGCGGTAGCAAATAAGGATTACCAACCTCACTATTAAAAGCATCTAGCACATAAATAAACGGATTTTGATCTTGGTAGCTTGGTCTATCTATGCGTTTACCATAATTAAAACCTAATTGATGTTTATTATTTAAATTATATTGTACAAATAGGGTAGGAAACAAATTAGTGTAACTTGTATCTGGATTTGTGACTTTTTCATTTTTTAAATTAGTAGATGTGGCTACAATATTGGTGTTTTCTGCACGTAAGCCCGCTTGTATGGTTAGTTTTTTTAAGCTAATGTTGTAATTAAAATAAGCAGCGTTGATGTTTTCTTTATAGTAAAAGGTATTTGTTTTGCCTGTGTCTTTAAGCCAATTGTTATTACTAGCATTTAAAACTTCTAATGCGTTATTGGTATTGGTAAATACTGTTTTTAGTCCAGCCTCTATGTTGTTTTTATCATTGATTTTCAGTGAATAATCGAGTTTTGCTGATAATATTTTAATAGCTACGTCAGCATTATTTTGGTTGATATTGTTATTGTATTTTACATTGGTATTTGCAAAAGCAGCATTATCTACAGTATTATAAAGCGATGAAATAAAGTTGGTATAATCTGCATCAAAATTTAATTCTTCGCCTTTTGTGCTATTGTATTTATAATTAAAATTCCAGTTGTTTCTTTTGGTTACAAATGGTGCTAAACTTCTAGTTATAATACTTGTGTCGGGTGCATTAAGCTGCTGTACCAAAGTCTGACTATTGTTATCCATGGTGCTTTTGTAATTATTGGCCATCCAAAGTACACCAATGGTATTCTTTTTATTTATGGTATAATCTAAGCCGCTGCGTACCAAACTGCTGCTAAATCTATCATTTTCAATGCTTTTTTGTAGGTATTGCTTTTGTAACGATGTGCGTTCGTTGTTTGCAATAGTATTTTGCTCGTTATCTTTTACGCTCACAGTACTAAACCAGTTAAACTTGTTTTTACGCACATTAAAGCTACCATTAATACCTTTTCTTGCATGTACACTTTGCTGATAATTAGCAGAAATATTACCATTTACACCATTGGTAATGCTTTTTTTAAGCTTAATATTAATAATGCCTGCATTGCCAGCTGCATCGTATTTGGCAGAAGGATTACTTATTAGCTCAATATCTTTAATGTTATTGGCTTCAATGGTTTTTAGCAAATTCGCTATGTCTTGTGCACTCATGTAGGTATTCCTACCATCAATTAAAATAGTAACGCCAGCTGAGCCATTCATTTTAATATTGTCGTTGCCATCAACAACAACACCTGGTGCAGATTTTAATACATCTAATGCATTTTGTCCCGCTGTACTTAGCATATTGTCTACATTAAGCACGGTTTTATCTACCAATACTTGAATCCTTGGCTTTTTAGAGGTAACGGTAACGCTATCAATTTTTTTACTGTTTAGCGTATCATTTGTTTGGGCAGTTGTTTTTAAGGCAGCAAACATGATACAGATAAGCACTTTTAATTTCATGGTGTTGTGGTTTTGTTAGTGCAATTTGCGTCGTATAAAAAGCTATACCGCCTCAAATGATAATTTGAGACTAAGCAAACTAGTATCAAATTATTTGTTATTGAAAATCAATGCGTTAGAAAGTCTGTAAATCAGAATTTGAGACCTCGTATAAAAAAATAGTTTTAAAATGTGCAAAGCTTTTTGCCCATAAACACACTATTAACAA
>JAAFHG010000380.1 GCA_013297585.1 Chitinophagales bacterium | reverse complement strand
GAAGACACATTGTTTGGCGGTATTGCTGGCGAGATAAGTGCGTGGATAAGTGAACATTGTTTTGCCATGCTTGATGCGCCAATAGTACGTTGTGCAAGTCTCGATACACCGATACCTTTTAGTACACCATTAGAACAAAATTTTTTGGCCAAAGCAAGATTAAAAGAAAGCATAGATAAGTTGCTCGCTTTTTAAATTTCTATAGCGGCCATTTTTTTGAATAAGCAATAGTGATGGTTATATATTACATTGCACTTGCTAAATACCCCCAACAAGTGCTCAAAGAAATTATCATTGCCATACAGGCCTACTTTAAGGCGCATCAATTTATACAAAAACATAAGCTTTGGAAATGGATTTTAATTCCAGGCATTATTTATACCATTTTGTTCATGGTAAGTATGTACTATTTTGGTAAAACCAGCAACAATTTCATCGAATTTTTAAGCCTTAAAACAGGCCTTAAAGTATGGCTCGATAAAATTAACAGCGGCTTTCTTGGCTTTCTGTTTACACTAGGCAGCCTCATTTTATGGGTAGCCATGATGCTGTTTTATTTCTCATTATTCAAGTATTTATTTCTTATTGTAGGCTCGCCAGTATTTGCTTTTTTAAGCGAAAAAACCGAAGCCATTTTAGAAGGCAAATCTTATCCCTTTAGCTTTTTAGAACTCACAAAAGACATCATTCGTGGTATACGCATTGCCGGCCGAAACGCCCTGTGGCAAACGGTTTACAGCTTTACTATTTTAATTGTAAGCATTATTCCCATAGCAGGATGGCTAATGCCAGTAATGGCGCTATTGGTAGAGTGTTATTACTACGGTTTCTCAATGCTAGATTATAGCATGGAGCGAAACAAAAAATCAGCCGCTGAAAGCATCGCCTACGTAGGCACACACAAAGGCCTAGCCATAGGTAATGGCCTAGTATTTTACATGATGCATTTTGTGCCATTTATTGGTTGGGTTTTGGCGCCAGCCTATTCGGTTATAGCCGCTACGTTGAGCATTATTGCTGTAAAAGAAAAGCAAGTAGTTTTTGTTAACCAGCAGCAGTAGTACTATGTAGCAGTTGTTGCGTCGCACACTTGTACGTTCTGTTCGCTGTGGGGCTTTTATTGTAGCGTAGAAGTTTCACACAAAGCAACAAAGAAGGCAAAGGACACAAAGATTGACATGCAGACAAAGGAAACTTCTCGCCGTTGTTGCGTCTTTGACAAACAACAGTATCATCGTAGTGTACATCTGTCTTATTTTAGCAAACGATTAATTGATGGTGGCGTACGAGTATCTAAATTAAGCAAACAACTTATTAATGACGGTGTACGATTTTCTAATTTTTGCAAACGATAGTATAAATTGAAGCGTACACTAGTCTAGTATTGGCAAACAGTACTTTAACAGAGTTGTACGCTTATTTTATTTTTGCAAACAGGTTTTAACTTGTGGAATACAGAGCCTTTAGCATTTACAAGAACAAATCTTTCTTGGCAGGTGCTTTAAAAGGGATTGCTGCAGCTTCTTGCTTGTCACTTGCAGATATTTCTTTTACACTTTTCAAATAGCTTTTTAGTTTTTTGCTTAGTTCTACTACGCCTGTTTCTGGGTGATATAACAATGTATCACGTAATTGTAATGCTTTTGAATAGTCGTTATAGGCAGTATCTACCGCTTTGTTACCATCTGTAAGGCTAGTGGCATAAGCTTCTAGGCTTGCAATTGTAATGTTCGATTCTTCGGGTGTATATGCAGTTACTTGTTTTAAACTCGCAATAAAATCTTTAAAGTTTTTAATGCGCATATCAAAACTCTGTTGCGATGTAGAATGTTTTTTAGGTGTTTCGGCAGTAGCACCATCTGTAGCCGTGGCTGTTGTGCCTGTAGTACCTTTTATCTTTTTAAGTGCCGCAGCTACCGCCTTAATGATGGCAGCATCTACTTTATCTAAACTAAGCAAGCTATTATAGGCTGCTGTGGCTGTATCGCCAAGTGGTTCAAATAATTGTTGCCTATTGCTTCTTGCAGTTTTAAATATTTTTTCAGGTTCGCCCACACCATCTACGGCACTTTCGCAGGTAGTTACCAATGTTTCTACTGCCGTAATACTTAGTTTGGTATTGGCAGGCTTGTACTTGGCGGGATAACGCTTAGCAACTGTAATTAATTTAAAGAGGTTAGCAGGAATTTTTGCATGTCCAGTTTCTGATGTAGATGGCATAAATAATGGGTTTTATTTTGACAAATTTGTTTGTGTTATAAAAGTAGTAAAAAAGGTATATAAAAACAAAGGGCAGCTAAAAATAGCCGCCCTTTGTTAAAATAAAGTTTCTAAAATTTAATTCTTTATCACCTTACTCATTAACCAAGTGTTGCCATCGTACACTAAAATTGTGTACACATCCTTTGGTAAGTCGGCTATGTTAATTAAAAGTTTGTTCAGCTTACTTCCTTTAATCGTTTTTTTAATCTGCCCGAATTTATTTATTACTCTTATTTCTTCAATGACACTTGTGCTTGCTGTTTTAGTAGTTGTTATTTCAGTTAAATCATCTACTAACTCCAGTTGTAATGTATTTGCTGTAGGATTTGGGCTGGTAGCAAGCCTTAAACCATTTTGGTTAGTACAGTTTGGTGCAAATAAATAGCCGTCTTCATTAATGGTTTGTATTGTGCCACAAGGGTTGGTGGCTATTACACGTATAGTATAATATCTGTTGCCTTTATTGTTACCCAATGGAAAATCGGCAGTATTAGAATTCATTGATTGACGTAAAACAAAAGGGTTGTTTGAATTACTTTCATCTTTTGAATACCAAGCATAGTTTGTAGCGGCAGGTACGGCTTGCACAGCACCGTAAAAATAGGGCTTACTATTTAAGCAAGTAATATATGCTTGGGTAAAGGTGACAATATTTGCACCTGTGCCTACAACTATATCTTGCTTATTTACGCTTATACTACCGCCACAAGCGTTGTTAATATTGGCAGTTAAGGTAATCACACCATTTGCAGTTTTTGATACTGTTACAGGATTGGCGGTTGTAGAGTTAAATGAAACACTATTTGATGAAGCTTGCCAAAATATAGTCGCATTTGAAGGTAACCCGTTTAAAGTATATACTTCATTTGTACATATCGGTGATACCCCTGTAATACTCAAATTACTCGCACAAATTTTTGCGCAATTAAATGCAGGGTCTTGATTTTGTAAAATCCAATCTGCATTGGCTTGTGTGTAAGAAATATGCAATTGATTTACCTGTGGTGCATAAAAGTTTGCTACTGCACTTGGGTTATTGCAGTTAACAATGTTGCATATTGGGGTGCGGTAGTAAGGTGTAGGATTGCTAAAAGCTAAAGCACTTACTGTGGGTACAAAACAATACTTCTTTTCTAGTACATTTAAATCAACCCAGTCACCTATTTTTTTGTGAAGGTCTTTATTAATATCGTCTTCCTTTATTTTAAAGGATTCTAAATCTAATGTGCCACCTGGTGCATTATCTAATGGTAGCATTTCGGTAGAAGAAGATACATGACATTTCATTATATAACTTGTTGAATTAAACAGCCACAAAAGCTTACGCCTTACATACACATCACCTCTAAATAGTTCTGATGTACCAGTTGCAGGTACTGCCCATGCACCAAAGTCGAATACTAGATTAGTGGTAGTAGATATTAATGATAAAGGCAATTGCGCTAGTAATGCAGTATTGTTTATAGGTACTGTACCATCTGTTAAAAAATCACCTGCACCAAAAAGACCACCTATTGTCATAGCATAAGACCGCCACATA
>JAAFHG010000599.1 GCA_013297585.1 Chitinophagales bacterium | reverse complement strand
ACAACAAAACATTACAGGTAAAGCCGTTACTCCTTTTATACTTCAATACATTGCCAACCACAGTAATGGCGAAAGCTTGGCTACAAATATTGCATTGATACAACACAATGCAGCTGTAGGGGCACAATTGGTTTTAGCATATAACAAAATATAATCTAGCTTTTGTTAATGCTATAAATTATTTCATATTTTTTATTTTCTAATTATGTATATATTTGATAAAAATTAATACTAATCATATTGCCTAAGACTGTTATGAAAAAATTATACTTAATGTTATTGTTTAATACATTAACTTATTTCGGATATACTCAAAATTGTAATACTTGGCTTAAAGTAACTGATGTTTTTACAGGTGCCACAGCAGGGGATCTTGACATTACTGGTAACCAAGTAACAATTGAAGCTACCTGCAATGGTTTGGGAGATTTCACTAGGTCTCTGGTATCAAAGCATGGGTGGCAGGCAAACGTAAATTATTTTCTTTGCCCAGATTTGGCACAAATAACCACTACCAATGGTTTTTTCTCTACGTCTTCTCCTTGCAGTTACCAAAATAATAAAACCTATCATGTAGCCATGGTTTATGATGGAAGTTCATTAAAATTATACCGAAATGGTTTTCTAATGTCACAAACACCTGCAACAGGAAACCTCATTACCAATAACTGGCCAGTTACATTTGGTGAAAATGCTTACCAGTTGGCGGTCAGCCCAACAGTATCCAATGTTTTTAAAGGAGTAATTAATAATATAAGGATTTGGAATGTGGCAAGAACCCAAGCTGAAATCAGGACATATATGAATATACCTCTACCAAATCCTACTACACAAATTGGATTGAAGGGCTATTATATTTTTGATGACCTGAACAACAAACAAGGTAATACAGCTTATAATGTTTCTTTAACTGGTAATGTTACCATCAATGCAACTAACCCTAACTGCCAATTTGTTGCCGATAGTTGTGCTCCTTTAGCAATTCCATGTAATACTTGGCTTAAAGTAACAGATGTTTTTACAGGTGCTACAGCAGGGGATCTTGATATTACAGGCAACCAAGTAACCATTGAGGCAACCTGTAATGGGTTGGGAGATTTAACTAGATCATTGGTTTCAAAACATGGGTGGCAGGCAAATGTAAATTATTTTCTTTGCCCTGATTTGGCACAAATAACCACTACTAATGGTTTTTTCTCTACATCCTCTCCTTGCAGTTACCAAAATAATAAAACCTATCATGTAGCTCTGGTGTATGATGGAAGTTCCTTGAAATTATATCGAAATGGATTTCTAATGTCGCAAACACCTGCGACAGGAAACCTCATTACCAATAACTGGCCTGTTACATTTGGTGAAAATGCTTACCAGTTGGCGGTCAGCCCAACAGTATCCAATATTTTTAAAGGAGTAATTAATAATATAAGGATTTGGAATGTGGCAAGAACCCAAGCTGAAATTAGGGACAATATGAGTATACTTTTACCAAACCCCACTACACAAGTTGGATTAATGGGCTATTATATTTTTGATAACTTAAATAATAAACAAGGCAATACAGCTTTCAATGTCTCTTTAAGAGGCAATGTTGCTATCAATGCTATAAATCCTGATTGCACATTTACAATTGATTCATGTAATATTGTTACACCTGTTAAAGTCTCCAGTTTTTTTGCAACAGTTAATAACAAAGCCATACAGGTTAATTGGCATACAGAAGAAGAAATTGGTATTAGCAAATATATTATTGAAAGGTCATCAAGTAGCAATGGTCCTTATGCTGCAGTGGGAAGTATAAATGCACGCAATAACAGCAACAGTGGAGGTAATTATTTATTTACAGATAATACTGCAAAATCCAATATTCGTTATTTTTATCGCTTGCAGATTGTTGAATATTCTGGAGAGAAAAAATATTCACTTATTAGTGATGCAATTATACAATCAATAGGAATGAATGTAAATGTATACCCAAATCCTACAAATGATTTTATAAATGTAAATATTGAAAATGCAAAAGAAGCTGTTATTATAAATGTGTATAATAATCTTGGTCAGTTGCTTCTAAATAATAAGCCTTTTTTAAACAGCAATACAAACATCCAACTTAATCTCAGTCAATTAGTTAAAGGAATGTATTGGCTAAAAATAACTAGTGGAGAAAAAACTGTTGTGAAAAAGATAGAGCGGTTGTAAAATTGCCAGTAAGCCAAACGTTTCATTTATCTTTTTAAATTAAATACAAATAATAAACGGCAAGTTTCCTTGCCGTTTTATTTTTTCTGCATTCACAGGTGTATATTTTACAAAATGATTTAAAAATTAAGGCCTTTGATTAATATTTAAACTTCTATTGTAAAACCTTTGGCGA
>JAAFHG010000008.1 GCA_013297585.1 Chitinophagales bacterium | reverse complement strand
ATCAGCCATTTGGACTTTATTAACTGACCAAACAGCATCGGTAATAGGTAGTGTTACAGCAGCCAATCAATCGCTAGGTAGTAACTTAACAGGTATACAATATGGCAGTACTTTTGGTACAGTTACTGGTTGGCAACGAACTGGCACTATATCTTTTTTGCCTTTAGCATATGACGCTAATGTGTACAACGAGTATAAAATAAGCCCTACAAGTGGCAAGTATTTTACGGCAAATTCTGTACAATTAAATGTACTTGGTGGTGGTACAAGTACAGCACGAATGGCGGTGTATTATTCGCTAGATAATTTTGCAACATCATTACCTTTAGGCATTTGCACCTACAATGGCAATACTTACGATGCTACTATAACTGGTACACCTGTAGTACTGCTTAATACTAGTACCACACCACTTACAGGACAGCAAATAGCTACTATTCCTACTTACATTTCTGTAAGCCCTGGCCAAACACTTAGCATACGCATTTATGCATGGATTACAGGTAGCGGTAATCGTTATTTCACTAGCCAAAATGTGACAATAGAAGGCGTTACTTCTGATGTAGTGCTACCACTAACTTTAAACCAATTTTCAGCCACTTTACAAAATGAAAAAGCCTTACTGCAATGGCACACAAGTAGCGAAGTAAATATGCGTGGATTTACAATAGAAAGTAGTAATGATGCTACCAACTTTACTGCAATAGCTACTATTGCAGCTAATAATCAAACTAGTAATAGCTACCATTGGCTAGATGCAACTACAAGAAATGGTACTACATATTACAGGTTAAAAATGATTAATAAAGATGGTAGTTTTACGTATAGCAACATCGTTTCTATACCACCAAAAACTGTTGCAACCCTTACCATATACCCTAATCCTATAGTAAACAAGTTGGTGCTTAATTACACACGTACTAGCAATGCTGCAATAGCTACTATATATAGTATTGAGGGTAAAAAACTACTTAACATATCCATACCAAACGGTAGTATACAAACAAGTGTAGATGCGTCTAATTTACCTAAGGGTTTCTACATATTGCAATGCATAAATAATTCAACTATTAAGTCTATAAAATTTTTAAAACAATAGGCGTAAGGCAATAATATTAGTTTATTGCCTTACGCTAGTACTTTTTGTTATAAGCTTCCCTTACGCCTTATTTTTATTTGAATACTTTCTGGTAATGGCTTTTCTACCACTAAAATCAGGTAGCCCCCGCCTCCTGCGCCAGATAATTTATGACCCAAACTTTTGTATTTGTATTTTTTTACAAGATTTAAAATCGTTTCATCTACCATATTTGGGAACATAGCAATTTGTGCATCAAAAGATGCGGTAAAAGCTTTACCAAAGTCAACTACATTTTTTGTTAAAATTGCTTGCCAGCAATCTGCCGCCGCTTTTGCTAGTGCGCTAGCTTCTACTGTATTAATATTTGTATTATCAAGCACGCTATAGCTACTTACTCTCGGGCCCAGCGTAATTAAGCACAAATGCTGCTCAATCCAGTTTAAAATAGATTCTTCACAATTAGTTGTAATAGTAGTTGGCCAATAATTATTCTCATAATACAAATTATTTAACCCTGGCATAACAATGCCTAGTGCATCTTGCGAGCCAGCAACTTCTTTAGTACCAGGCGGGTTTTCAAAGCAAAACAACATTTTAGCTAATTTTATTGGGTCGCCGTCTGGTATATGTGTTTTCCAAAGTTCAATAGCTTTATTTCTGGTGCTTGTACTCATACCACTTCTATGGTTAAAGTCAATAGTCGGCTCAACAGAAATAGTAATAACAGAACCCGCGGCATATTTAGACACACTTGGTTGATCTAACCACCCACCCGCCAAATCTATCCTAAAAGGTATTGTTGTGTTTGTACGCAAAGTGGTAGTAGACCTTACTGGCAAATCTTCGTGCGGCAATCGATTGCATACACGGTACTCAATATTAAGTTGCTGGCAGATAGCTTCTTTTTCAGGCGTGTGACCATCTTCGTTTACCACAAAAATATCTGGCTGTATATTTTTCAGTTCGGCTAAAAAATCTATAATACCAAAACCACTATTAATACGTACCTCTTTAATACATTTTAGTGCATTAATCATGTATTGCCTTTCTGCTTCGTTGGTTACAGGATATCTACCTTTTAGTTGTTTTACATTTTCATCAGAACCAATACAAACATACAAATCACCAAATTCGGCTGCTGTAGTTAAAAAAGCAATATGCCCACTATGTAGCATATCGAAGCAACCGGTTACAAATACTTTCTTGTTAGACATGGTAATTATTTTCTTCGCAATAATAATACTTCATCACCAACCCTTCAATTTTATTTATCTATCAATCATATAAAATAAAATATCAAATCAGCTGGTTTATTGGCACAATTGCCACATATTCGCCCTATGGAAATATACCTTATAAGGCATACAACACCAGCCATTGTAAAAGGCCTTTGCTATGGGCAAACTGACCTTGATGTAACCGATAGCTTTGTGCAAGAAGCCAACCGAATACAACCACATTTACCAACAACTATAACTTTAGTGTATAGCAGCCCACTACAGCGTTGTAGTAAGCTAGCACAAATATTATTTCCTAATCACAATATTGTATATCAACCAAATTTAAAGGAAGTTAACTGCGGTGAGTGGGAAATGCAACATTGGGATGAAATACCTAAACAAGTACTACAGCCCTTTATGGCCGATTTTGTAAATATTGCTATGCCTGGCGGCGAAAGCTATATGGATTTGCTAAATAGAGTTGTAGATTGCTTTAATACAGTTTTACAGCAGTCTAAGCCCGTAGCAATTGTAACACATGGCGGCGTTATTAGAAGCATCCTATCACATATTACAAATACCCCTTTAATAGATTCATTTAATGCGTTTAAACTTTATTATGGCTGTGTAGTAAAATTAACGGCAGATAACGATGGCACATTGGGTTACGAAGTATTGCACAATATTGCACCATTGCAGCCCGAACAACACAAACCATCAGTTTAATGTAATAGTACAAACAAGTATTGTAGTTTTGTTTTGCAATTGTAGTATCTTTAAAACAACTATATGAGTTTCACCATCAACGAATTGCTAACGGTAACGTTTACTTTATTTGCTGTTATAGATATTGTTGGATCTATACCATTACTAATTTCTCTCCGTGAAAAAATGGGTGGTAGTATTAATTCGGCAAAAGCTACTTTAGTATCTGGTGGATTAATGATTTTATTTTTATTTTTTGGGGAAAGCTTCCTGCGCATATTAGGGTTAGAAAAGAACTCATTTGCTGTAGGTGGTTCTATAGTAATTTTTTTAATTGGGCTAGAAATGGTACTTGGTCACGAAATATTTAAAGCTGATAAAGACAGTAGGGCAGGTACAGTTGTACCAATTGCTTTTCCATTGATTGCTGGCAGCGGTACACTTACAACAGTAATGAGTTTAAAGGCTAATTACACCGACTTGGTAATTGTGCTTGGTATTTTAGTAAACCTTCTTTTTATTTATATAGGCCTTAAAAGTTTAAATTTTATAGAGCGTGTATTAGGCGCAGCAGGACTGCTAGCCATAAGAAAGTTTTTTGGTGTAATATTATTAGCAATCGCAGTAAAAATATTCAGTAGCAATATTTCTGCATTTGGCAAGTAAGGTTCGTTTTACATTTGTACCAAATTAATATGGCTGTGTAGTATAATGGATAGTATAAGAGTTTCCGAAGCTCCAGATCCAAGTTCGATTCTTGGCACGGCCACCATATAAATACCTATTTATTTATAGCACCCACTCTACCTCACCAAATTCGAAATAATCTTTAGCAGCGCCTGATACTTCAAGTTGCCCATTGGTATTTACCTGTTTAATAGTACAGTTAAAAGTAGCCGTATCTTTTTTCAGCTTTACAGTTTGCCCAGCTTTGTATAAATGTTGGTTGTATTCATCTAGGAAGGTGGTGAAATCTGTAGCTAGCAACTGTTGATAGCGCTTTTCTAAGCAATCACAAAGCTCTTTTGCCAGCTCAACAGTATCAAACTGTTTACCCGTTATTTGCTTTAGCGATACTGGATTTTTTGCTTTTCCGCCAAAAGTAGTTTGATTAATATTCATACCAATACCTACCACAGCCCATTGCCACGCATTACCCTTAATAATATTTTCTATTAATATACCTGCTGCCTTTCTGTCACGCCAGTAAATATCGTTAGGCCATTTTATAGAAGTGTCATCACCTGCATAATTGTTAAAAAAATCACAACAAGCAAGTGCTACCGCCACACTCAATTTAAATTGCTGATGAATAGCTAGGCTACAAGTATCAACAATTACCGATAAAATGATGTTACTATTCTGTTCTGTTATCCATTCTTTGCCACGCTGCCCTTTACCTGCTGTTTGATGATGAGCGAAGTAAGCTGTACCATGTGCAGCCAAATTAGCTTGTAAACTGTCAATGGCATAACTATTGGTACTATTTATTGTATCAAATTGTATAAAGGGTTGCCCTATTTTGGTTTTAGCGATGTTGGGTAACAAAGAAGTGTTATTTTTGATGCAAAGATAGAAGTGAGCAATTGAGTAGTTGGTTCTTAATTTTAAGATAATTTAAAATAAAATAACCGCTCAATCGTCTTTGAATTTACATTCATTTAAATTATTTATTGTTGTCACAGTTGTCAGTTTTAGAAACCCGTCCAAAAAGTGTAACACGCATTACACGTAACTCAAAGTTTTTCAAAGCAATTATTGCATCTATAAAAGATAAAAAAGGCGAACAAATTGTTAGCCTCGACTTACGCAAAATACCAGAAGCGGTTGCAGACTTTTTCATTATTTGCCAAGCTTCATCTACTACACAAGTAAAAGCCATTGCAGATTTTATTGAATACAATGTAAAAGAAGTTTGTGGCGAAATACCTTATAAAAATGAAGGAAAAATTGCCTCTCAATGGATTCTAGTAGATTACATAAGCATTGTAGTGCATGTAATGCATCCAGAACAACGTAAATTTTACAATTTAGAAGATATGTGGAGCGATGCAGTATCGCAAGGCCACGATGACTAAACTTTATTAGCCCTTTTAAAACATTTTTAACAGCAAAAGCATTATTTATTTCTTATAGCAAGTATTTATGGCAAAAGAAGATAAACAACCACCAAAATTCCCTTTTCAACCAGTAAATGGTAGTGATGAAAAGCCACAACGTAAAACACCTAAGTTCAGTTTGTACTGGATTTACGCCATCATATTCGCAGTTTTAATTGGCTTTCAGTTTATAGGCATGAAGCCAGAAGCATTGCAAACTACTGCAGAAGAGTTTTTTGAAAATATGCTAAAAAATGGCGATGTAGCAAAACTTGATAAAGTAACAAATACCAATACGGTTAAAATTTACATTAAAGCCGATAGCCTAAGAAAAAGCTTTTATGCCGAGAAACTAAACAAGCGCTTTGATGCAGAAAAGGCAAAAACAGCACCTGTTTTCTTTTTTAAAGTGACAGATTGGACGTCTTTTGAGCAAAGCTTAGCTAGTTTTTATAAAGAATATAATCTTAAACCTGTACCTGCAAATGCAAACCCTGATGCAGATTGGTTTAACAGTGGCATCGTTAATATATTAATTAGTGTGCTAATGTTTGTAGGCCTTTGGGTGTTACTTATGCGCAAAATGGGTGGTGGCCCAGGCGGTGGTGGTGGCCCAGGCGGTATTTTTAATATTGGCAAATCGAAAGCGACTTTATTTGAAAAAGGCGGTACCAAAGTAAACATCACATTTACCGATGTTGCTGGCCTTGACGAAGCAAAAGTAGAGGTAATGGAAATTGTAGATTTCCTTAAAAACCCAAAAAAATATACAGCCCTTGGTGGTAAAATACCAAAAGGTGCCTTATTAATTGGCCCTCCAGGTACTGGTAAAACCTTACTAGCAAAAGCAATGGCTGGTGAAGCACAAGTGCCATTCTTTAGCCTTAGCGGTAGCGACTTTGTTGAAATGTTTGTAGGTGTAGGTGCTAGTCGTGTACGTGATTTGTTTAAACAAGCTCGTGAAAAAGCACCTTGTATCATTTTTATAGATGAGATTGATGCCATTGGTAGAGCTCGTGGTAAAAACATGATGATGAGTAATGATGAACGTGAAAACACGTTGAATCAGTTGCTTGTTGAAATGGATGGCTTTGGCGGCGACACTGGTATTATCATTCTTGCAGCTACTAACCGACCAGATGTATTAGATTCTGCATTACTACGCCCAGGCCGTTTTGATAGACAAATTACTATTGATAAGCCAGATGTAAAAGGCCGTGAAGCAATATTTAAAGTACACTTGTTACCTATTAAGGTTTCTGAGAAATTAGATGTACTAAAATTGGCAGAACAAACACCAGGTTTTGCAGGTGCAGATATTGCGAATGTGTGTAACGAAGCGGCTCTAATTGCTGCTCGTAAAGACAAGCAATCGGTAGAGATGATTGACTTTCAAGATGCTATTGACAGAGTAATTGGTGGTCTTGAAAAGAAAAATAAAATCATTGCACCACACGAAAAAGAAATCATTGCTTATCATGAAGCTGGTCATGCGGTTTGCGGTTGGTTTTTAGAACATGCGTATCCTTTGCTAAAAGTAACTATTGTACCAAGAGGTACTGCTGCTTTAGGTTATGCGCAATACACACCTACTGAGCAATATTTGTACAATGTAGACCAACTGATGGATCAAATTTGTATGACTTTAGGCGGTAGAGCAAGTGAGCAAATTTTCTTCGGAAAAATTTCTACTGGTGCTTCTAACGACTTACAGCAAATTACCCGTATGGCCTACGGTATGGTTACAGCCTACGGTATGAGCGATAAGATTGGTAATGTTAGCTTCTACGATCCTACCACCGAAAATTCTTTTACCAAACCATTTAGTGAAGGCACTGGTAAAATAATTGACGAAGAAGTTAAAAACATTATTGATAAGGCTTACGCACAAACCTTACAATTGTTAACTGATAAAAAAGAACAAGTAGAAATATTGGCCAAAGAACTTCTAGCAAAAGAAGTATTACACAAAAGCGATGTTGAAGAGTTAATTGGTAAGCGTCCTTTTGAACCTAAAAAAATTCTAGAATCAGAACCAGAAATTGTAATTGCACCACCAGAAACAACCATTGTTCCTATTGAAGGCGATAATACAATTGCATAATTTGAGATGAGTAATTCGAGAGAAAATATTTTAAACAAAATAAGACAGGCATTGGTGAACCCAGTGCCTGTTCCTTTTGCTGGTGGCAACACAAACGATAATGTGTTTTTACCATTGGTACAAGAATTAGAAATAGAATTTGCCGAAAACTTTACTAAACTATTAGGCAAGTTTTCTTTTTGTGCCAATATAGATGAAGTGGCTAGTAACTTACAGGCACTTGCTACCGTAAGAAATTGGAGTAATATTTTGTGTAATGAAGATGTGCTAAAACAACAATTATCTGCAAGTGGCTTTACCAATTTTACAGCTACAGATTTAGCTAGTTGCGACGCATCTATTACCACCTGCGAAAGCCTTGTAGCAAGAACAGGCAGTATGATTTTAAGTGCTGCACAGCAAAGTGGTAGAAGCGTAAGTGTATATGCGCCCGTTCACATTTGTATAGCCTACACTAGCCAATTGGTGTACGATATAAAAGATGGTTTACAACTCATTAAAACCAAATACGGTGCAAATTTACCATCGCTAATAACCTTAGCTACAGGTCCTAGCCGTACTGCCGATATTGAAAAAACCTTGGTAGTGGGTGTACATGGCCCAAAAGAAGTATTTTGTTTTTTGATAGATGGATAGGAATAGTATTTTTGAGGTAATGAATAATAGCATTCTACATATTTTACAGCAACATAAACAGGCTTTATTTGATAAATATCCAATTAAAAGTTTAGCATTGTTTGGCTCGCAAAGTAGAGAGGACTTTACGGGAGAAAGTGATGTAGATATACTAGTGGAACTAAACGAGGTATTGGGTTTTAAATTTTTACATCTTAATTATGAAATAGAAGATTTGCTTCATAAGAAGGTTGATTTAATTTCTAAAAGAGGGTTAAAGCCAGATTTTATTGCCGCTATTGAAAATGATTTAATCTATGTCTAAAAGAAGTGAAATACTGCTGCTTAAAGACATGCATGAATCGATTTCTGTTATAGAAATTTTCTTAACTGATTACACCGAAGAAGATTTTTATAATGATAGAAAAACCAAAGATGCAGTTGTTAGGAATCTAGAAATAATTGGCGAAGCTTCTAATCAATTGAACAAAAATTTTAAAGAGATAAATGGAAATATTCCTTGGCGAGAAGCAGCCGATTTAAGAAATAGAATCATTCACGACTATGCAGGTATTGACTACAAAATGTTATGGGTCATAATACAAAATGACTTGCCACCTATAAAGCAACAACTTGAAACATTAATTGCTAATATCACCAACGCTTAATGAACCTTTTGCTCGACAAGAAAATATACTTTTTATCAGACTTTCATTTGGGCGCACCCAATGTGGCTGCAAGCCTAGTGCGTGAGAAAAAAGTAGTCGCTTTTTTAGATGCCATTAAACAAGATGCGCAAATCATTTTCATCGTGGGCGATATGTTCGACTTTTGGTACGAGTACAAAACAGTTATTCCAAAAGGTTACTCTCGTATTTTTGGCAAGCTTGCAGAACTTACTGATAGCGGTATTCAAATAGAGTTTTTTGTAGGTAATCACGATATGTGGATGAATGGCTATTTTGAACAAGAGTTTAATATTCCTGTACACCATCATCCTAAAACCTACAATTTCAATGGTCAATCATTTTACATTGGTCATGGTGATGGCTTAGGCCCTGCTGACCATGGCTATAAGTTTTTAAAGAAAGTTTTTCGTAACCCTATTTGTAATTGGTTATTCGGTCAGTTGCACCCTACTTGGGGCATTGGTCTAGCCAATTATTTCAGTTTAAAAAGTAAAGAACGTACCGGTACTAGCGAAGCTTTTTTTATGGGTGAAGACAAAGAATGGCTACTCATTTACTGTAAAGAAATGCTGGCTAAACAGCACTTTAATTTCTTAATTTTCGGTCACAGACATCTACCTATCGATTATAAATTATCAGAAACAAGCCGTTACATAAATATTGGTGATTGGATTACTAACTTTACCTACGCATCGTTTGATGGCACCGATGTACAACTTCACAAATGGTTAGATTAAACATACTTTTAGCAATTGTTTTTTGCGGTTATAGCTTTCAGCTGAAAGCCTTAACGGATACAACTTTGCGAGTACAATCTATAAAAACCATCAGTGGTAGTTTTACCAATTTCTCGATAGATAATTTGGGTAATATTTTCTTAATTACAGCTACCAATCAAATTAAAAAACTCAACAACAATTTTGATAGTGCGGGCATTTTTAACGATGTAAAACGCTATGGTAACATTTACACAATAGATGTAAGCAACCCGTTAAAAGTATTGGTGTACTACAAAGATTTTGCAAGCATTGTGATGCTTGATAGGCAGTTAAATAACAAGAACAGTATTCAACTCAGGCAGCAAAATATTTTACAAGTAAAAGCTATTGCTCAAAGCTACGATAACAATATTTGGCTATTTGACGAGGTAGACAATAAACTTAAAAAGATAGACGAAAGCGGTAATCTACTGTTAGAAACGAATGATTTTAGATTGCTATTTGAAGACAACGCTACACCGCAATCTATCATAGATATGAATGGACTTTTATACTTGTATAACAGTAAAAAAGGTTGGACCGTTTTCGATTACTACGGTGGTCTTAAAAATCAATACCCAATCACCAATTGGCAAGATGTACAAGTAACTGATAATACCTTACGTGGCCACGATAGCAGCTTTTACTATACAGCCAACCCTAAACAATTACAATACACCGATATCAAGCTGCCAGCAAGCTTTGCAAATGCTACAAAACTGTTATTACTACAAAATAAAGCCTACGTTTTAACCAAACAAGGCCTAGAAATTTACACCATTCTGTAAATTGCGCCCATGCCCAATTTTTTAAACCATACCTTTTTAGGCAACACCGTTTTACTATACATAGAAGTACTTTTTAGCATTGTAGCAGCACTTGTATTTAAGCGGTTTATTTCTAAGCGTTGTGCTAGTTTATTGTATAACAAATTGGTATCCCGTACCAATAAAAATCTACGCAAAGCAGCTTTTATCAATCTTATTATACCACCGCTAGATTTGTTTTTGCTGTTGCTAATTTCATTTATAGCGCTAGATAAATTACAATACCCTGCTGAGTTGAATGTGAAGGTGTACAAATTATCACTTTTTCAAATTGTAGATGCTTTGTGCAACATGGCTTTAATTCTATCATTCATTTGGCTTTGCCTAAGAGTAATAGACTTTATGGCAATGGTGCTTCACGAAAAAGCCATTCAAACAGCCGACCAAACTGATAACCAGTTGGTTATTTTTTTTAAAGATTTTTTTAAAGCCATCCTAATCATTATTGGCTTTTTATTAATATTACGTTTTGCATTCAATAAAGATGTGGGTAACCTTATTACAGGCTTAAGTATAGCTGGTGCAGCCATTGCTTTAGCCACAAAAGAGAGCCTAGAAAACTTAATTGCATCGTTCATTATTTTCTTCGATAAACCATTTACTGTAGGCGACAGTGTAAAAGTAAATGCCTTTAGCGGCACTATTGAAAAAATAGGCTTGCGCAGTACAAGAATTAGAACTGATGAGAAGACCTATATTTCTGTACCTAACAAGCAAATGGTAGATAGTATTGTAGATAATATTAGCCTTCGTACACAGCGTAAAGGCTTTTTACAACTAGACATTAGCTTAAATACTACCACTAAGCAATTGCAATTAATTACGCCTAGCATCAAGCAAATACTTCAAAAGCCTGAGGTAGAAAATGTATCGGTATTTTTTAGAGAAACAGGTAAAAATGCACATATTTACGAAGTAAATTATTTTACCACAATTGATCAAACTGTTTTAGATTTTAATACATTAAGAGAACAAATAAACTTAGAAATTATCAGTTTTTTGAGTGCTAATAATATTGCCCTAGCAGGCGAAAACGCTGGTGTTACCATTGTTAAACAAGCTTAATTTCTTACCAAAATAAAAGCGAATACCGTAGACCTTCACAGCCTAAAATTTTAATGTGGCATATTTAAAATACCAAGCAGATTACCTTTTTACTGGTAGTGAAATATTAAGCAGCAATGCGGTATTAATTACCAACGAAAAAGGTATTGTAGAAACCATTACCTCTGCATCAGAAGCAGGTGATGACATTAAACAATTGCAGGGTTTATTAACGCCTGGTTTTGTCAATTGCCATTGCCATTTAGAACTCAGCCACATGAAAGGCATGATACCTGAACACACAGGTTTGGTAGATTTTATTCTGCACATTTTACAGCTTAGGCACAGCAGCGAGGCAGATATTTTAGAAGCAATAGCCAATGCTGAAGCAGCAATGAAAGCTAATGGAATTGTGGCCGTGGGTGATATTAGTAATAACGCATTAACGCTATCACAAAAAATAAAGGGCAACCTACAATACCATAATTTTATTGAAGTAAGTGGCTTTTCGCCGGCCATTGCACAAGTACGTTTTGATACTGCCTTGGCAGTGTACCAAGCCTTTAACGCACATTTTCCTGATAGCACTGTTATGGTGCCGCATGCACCTTATTCTGTATCGCCACAATTGTTTCAACTAATTGATGGTGTTACTTCACAGCATATTTCATCTATCCACAACCAAGAAACCAAAGATGAAAATGCTTTCTTCTTAACAGGTGAAGGTTTGTTTAACAAACTATACCAAACTATCGGTTCAGATATTGCAGCTTTTTTCAAGCCATCCAAGCAAACTAGTTTACAAACAGTTATACCACAAATTCAATCGCCCAAAAAACTGTTACTAGTACATGATACATTTACTAGCCAAGCCGATATCGATTTTCTACAACAACAAGCGCAAGACTATGTTTTTTGCCTTTGTGCAAATGCTAACCAATACATCGAAAATCTATTACCGCCAATAAATTTATTCAGACAAAATAATTGCATTATTGTACTAGGTACAGATAGTTTAGCCAGCAATCACCAATTATCTATTCTTAGCGAAATGCAAACAATTGCACAGTATTTTCCAGAAATACCAATGGTAGAATTATTAAATTGGGCTACTATTAATGGCGCCAAAGCTTTGAACATGGATAGTAAATTAGGTAGCTTTAGTGCGGGTAAACAACCAAGTATTGTGTTGATAGGCAATATTGATAATAACGGATCAATCACTTCAAATAGCCAAGCAAAAGTTATTTTACCTGCGTAAACTTAAATCCTCAAAATACCGTTAATATGCCAAACAGTTATCCGAAGCGAGCATATGTGTAATTTATTTCACTACTTTTGAACGCAATATCCACTACACGAAAAATCATTTGTATGAAGAAAGTATCCATAGTTGTGCTATTAGCCACTATAGCCTTCTTTGTTGTCACCGCATCCTCTGCCGATATTGGTACAGATTTTTTGTATAGACAAGACACCTACGGCTTCCCAAATAAATTTCTTACTATCACTTACGAGAAAGCAGAAATCACCAATCTTGATATCAATACAGAAAACATGCTATTCAATTTTGGGTTCTGTTTAGCAATTGTTGCCTGCGTAAGATTGTTGTTCTTATTTATGAAAGTAAAACGTACACCCTTAGAAACCCTAAACGCTAAGTCAAAATCTCTTGTAAAATCGCAAGGCTCCTTAGCTCACCAAAGTCAGTAATATGTAGTGATAAAAACTGTAAATAGGCTTCTGATAATTTCCTTCGCACCACTTTATTCAGCTTAATATTTTCAAGGTCGTTATAAAAATTAATATTCGCTAGCTCGCTAGTTATAGCTGCAAGCTCGCCAGAAATATAATATTGGTGTTCAGGTATCTCTTGAGCAAATCTGCCTTCTGCCAAGTCAAGTACAGGCGTTTGTAAGTTATAAGCGCCATGCAGCTCAAAGCCCAATTCGCCAGCAAGATGTAGTGTAAAGTATAAGGGCAAATTGGCCGTTAACGTAGCGTTACCTTTATCCAACTGCTTTAAAGTATCTTCTATTAGGTAAAATAATTCAGGGTTTGCCTCAGGTTCTTTTAAGCTATGTTGTAGCAGTTCTACTACGTATAAGGCTACGGTATTTTTTACCACATCAAACAATACAGTTTCGTACAAATAAGCCCACGAATAGTCTTTTACAAATTGCAAATGCTTTTGCTCATTGTGGTACACCGTCATATCAAGTATAGCCGCAGGCTGAAAATAACTCGCCTTGCCTTGCGACTTTTTAGACGACTGCCTTACACCTTTTACCAAATAACTCTGTACACCAAAAAGCTCTGTGTATACAGTGGCAATTACACTTGTGTCACCATATTTTACAGAGCGCAGTACTATGCCTTTGGTGTTGTGTAATTGCATAATTAATTATACTTTTTTGTTGGCAAATAAGCAAATGCAAGTCTTCATTGCCCTCATTCAAATCATTTCAGTCACAAATATTGCAAGCTACATCCTTACTTTTGTTCCTCAATTTTTTTTATGAGTAAACAAGCTTTCATTTTCCCTGGTCAAGGTTCTCAGTTCAGTGGCATGGGTAAAAATCTGTTCGAAACTAACCCTTTGGCAAAAACTTTATTTGAGCAAGCAAACGATATTTTAGGCTTTTCTATCAGTGATAGTATGTTTACTGGTACCGATGAAGCCCTTAAGCAAACCAATGTTACACAGCCTGCTGTGTTTTTACATTCAGTAATTGCCTACAAAACCATTGAAGGTGCTACACCCGATATGGTAGCAGGTCACTCTTTAGGCGAGTTTTCTGCTTTAGTGGCAAATGGTACACTAGCTTTTGAAGATGCCTTGAAGTTGGTAAGTATTCGTGCCAATGCCATGCAAAAAGCTTGTGAAATCAATCCTTCTACAATGGCGGCAGTATTAGCTTTAGCCGATGACAAGGTTGAGGAAATTTGCGCAGCCATACAAGCAGAAACTGGCGAAATAGTAGTGGCTGCTAACTATAATTGCCCCGGCCAATTGGTAATTAGTGGTTCTGTAAAAGGTATTGAAATAGCTTGCGAACGTATGAAAGCTGCTGGTGCTAAACGTGCATTGGTATTGCCTGTTGGTGGTGCATTTCACAGCCCATTAATGGCACCTGCAAAAGCCGAATTAGCTGCTGCTATTGAAGCCACTACTTTCAGCACCCCTACTTGCCCTGTGTACCAAAACGTAGTGGCAAAAGCGGTTACCAATCCTTTAGAAATTAAGCAAAACTTGATCGACCAATTAACTGGTGCCGTTCGCTGGACGCAAAGTGTACAAGCTATGGTGGCTGATGGTGCTACTAACTTTACAGAAGTAGGCCCGGGTAAAGTATTGCAAGGTTTGGTACAAAAAATATACAAAGAAGCGGTGGTAGCTGGTGTAAACTAGCAATAAATATTCCAACTAAAAAGAGTCACTTTCGAGGAAGTGGCTCTCTTTTTTCTCTGTGAATATCTCCTTTCCACTGTGGTTAATCCCCTATAATTTAGCTTTTACATTCAACGCATCTCTCAGGCCATTGCCTAATAAGTTAAACGCTAATACCAATTGCATAATCGCTATACCTGGCGCAAGTGCCAACATAGGATTGTGTGTGATAATAAAATTGTAATTCTCTTTTATCATTAAGCCCCAGCTAGGTTGTGGCGGTTGCACACCTACACCTAAAAAGCTCAAACCTGCTTCTATTACTATGGCCGAGGCAAAATTACTAGCCGCAATTACCATTACGGGACCAAGTATATTGGGCAAAATATGTTTTACTATCGTTCTTGTATCACTATAACCTAGCGCTCTCGTGGCTTCTATATATTCTAGTTCTCTTACTGCCAGTACTTGCCCACGCACTAGGCGAGCCACATTTACCCACATAGTTAAGCCAACGGCAATAAATACCTGCCAGAAACCTTTGCCTAATACCAATGTAATTGCAAATACTAATAGTAGTGTAGGAATGCTCCAAATGACATTGGTAAACCACATCACCACATCATCCACCCAACCTTTAAAATAGCCAGCTATTGCACCTAGTAATATGCCAATTGACAGTGAAATAATAACAGCAATTAAACCAACACCGAGGCTAACTCTTGCGCCTAATATCAGTCGGCTTAAAATATCTCTTCCAAATTTATCAGTACCTAAATAAAAGGTTTGCTTCCTAATGCTTTTGTTAATGGAAGCAGTATTTTTTATGGCTTTGCGTTCTGTAATGCCATCATCTACAAATTGCTCGTACACCAAACTATCGCCTTTTATAGCATGGCTAGTTATTGGTACAAACTGTGCATTATTGGTAGTGCCATTTAGTAATTGCGTGAAAAAAGAGGCAGGTACTTGGTGTTCTTTGGGTAGCTGTAAAAATTGTATACTAAAGCCAGGTTGCTTGCTTCCTATTTGGGCAATAATGCGGTTAGCATTGCTTGTATTATCGGGGGCAAAAAAATAGGCAAATACTGCAAGCAGCAAATTAATAACTATCAGTATCAAACCAATAGTAGCGCCTTTGTTTTTAAAAAGGCGTTTACCGAAAGAAGCATTGTTTTTACCTATTTGCACAAGATGAAGATAATTATTTATTCAAATTTATAGTGGCAAACTTTTTGAACAGTTTAAACGATAAATAAAGTAGCAAGTCATAACTAAAAAGCAAGAATTATGAAAAACATTTTATTACTACCAGTTTTATTAATTGCTATGGTAGCCATGATTATTTATGCATGGATACCAGAAGACGATAAACCTTGGTTTAGCCGTTCATAGTTATTTAACAGTTCTCCCTTTCCATTGGTAGTTGCCAAATAACCCAAATGTGCCAGCCATTGCGGTGTACACAATATGAGGAAATTGCAACAACAAATGCCAAGCCTTCAACTCTATCTTAAAAAACGCAGCAATATCTACGGCAAACAAAGCCTCTACAAAGGTTTTAGCCGCTAGCAGCCCTAGCCAATATAATAACACCATTGGTTGCCACACAGCCAATAAAGGCATCATCACCAACCCTATATTCAGCAATAAAATAGCCCAAAGTATTACCACTATGCGTATATCTTGGTAGCTATTGGTTTTGCTAGCCCATCGTATGCGCTGGTTTAAAAAAGTGCGTACTGAAGGCATTGGTAATGTAGAAATAGTAGCTAGTGGATGGTACAAAAAGCCGATTTGTTTAGGATACTTATTTTGTATTTTATTCATTAAAAACATATCGTCACCACTTGCTATTTTGTCTACATGTTTATAGCCTTCTACCTCGTAAAATACTGTTTTCTTAAAGGCCAAGTTGGCACCATTGCACATAGCATGAAATCCTGCCGATACAGATGCAGCCGTAATACCTTGTAGTGCCATAAAATCTATACATTGAAAAGATTCTAATACCGAGCCATCATTGGTAAAAGCGACAGGTGCACCTACAAATACTACTTCGATACTTACTATAAAATCGTTATACATAGATAGCCAAGTGGGCTGCGCAATACAATCTGCATCGGTGGTTACAATCCAATCTTTAGTGGCTCTGCCTATGGCGGTTTCTATGGCTTTCTTTTTGTACGAATTCAGTTGTTGGTCAAATACAATGTCTGCTAGTTGTATCAAGTGTACATTGCTATTGGTAGCTTGTAAGGCTTTTACTATAGCGGCAGTATCATCGGTTGAGTGGTCGTCTATAACTATTATTTCGTATAGGTGGCTTGGGTAGGTTTGCTGTAAAATAGACGATACGCAGTTACCAATATTAGCCGCTTCGTTGCGTGCAGGGATGATTATGGTAAAATTGGTGCTTGGCTGTGGCCGCTGTGGCTGGTACACCTTTAATTTTAAAAACCAATGGCGATAGGTAAGCATTATAAATAAATACATTGCCATAAATACTATCATGATAACTAGAAATACTACCATAGTAACAAAGAAACAATTTAGCCTCAATAAACCTTGTAAAATTTAACAACAAAAATTCTTGGGCATTTGAAAAAGGTTTCTATCTTTGATTAGTTGCATAAACAACTATATGCCAAACAACCAATTTAAAAGAGGAGAATTATACAGCGTCATAAACGGTATGGCTAGCACAGCCGTTGCCCGACGCTTACAAAAAAACTTTAGAGCTGCTGGTCTTGAAATTACGATAGAACAGTGGAGCGTGCTATACCATTTGTGGAAAGAAGATTGCTTGAGCCAACAAGAACTATGCAACCGCACATTTAGAGATAAGCCAAGCATTACAAGACTGATAGATAACTTAGAGAAGCAACAATTGGTAAAACGCATCGCATCGGCTACAGATAGACGCATTAATTTGGTTTGCTTAACAGATAATGCCAAGAGCTTGCAAGCACAAACAATTGACCTTGCCAATCAAACGATGAATGAAGCGCTAGTAGGTGTTAATAAAGATGAGATTGAAGTGGTGAAAAGGGTATTTCAGCAGGTGTATGATAATTTGGTCTGAATGCCCCCAACCCCTGAAGGGGAGTAATAAAAGATTTTTTACTTAAATAATGCCAATATGAAACTTCTAACAAACAGCATCAGGTTCTTCTACTCACCCCTTCAGGGGCAAGGGGTATCTTTAAAAGGTGGTGAATGGATTATTAAAGACAGTAATCCACACGATACATTTATTCCTGAAGATTTTGATGAGGAACAAACCATGGTGATGGATATGTGTCACCAGTTTTTACATACAGAAATAGACCCAATACTAGACCGTATAGACAAAATGGAGCCAGGTTTAATGCCTTCATTAATGGAAAAAGCAGGTGAGCAAGGTTTATTGTCTACCTCTTTTCCTGAAAGCTTGGGTGGTTTGGGTAAAGATTTTATTACCTCTACCATTGTAAACGAAGGCCTTGGTGGTGGCTACTCATTTAGCGTAGCTATTGCTGCCCATACAGGTATTGGCTCGTTGCCTATTTTGTACTTTGGTACCGAGGAACAAAAAGAGAAATACATACCTAAGCTTGCTAGTGGTGTATGGAAAGGTGCCTATGGCCTTACCGAACCAAACAGCGGTAGCGATGCCCTAAGTGCTAAAACAACAGCCACTTTAAGTGAAGATGGTAAACACTATATTTTAAATGGGCAAAAATGCTGGATTACCAATGGTGGCTTTGCCGATGTGTACACAGTATTTGCCAAAATAGATGGCGATAAGTTCACTGGTTTTATAGTAGAGCGTGGTTTTGAAGGCTTTACACAAGGGCCAGAAGAACATAAGATGGGTATTAAAGGTTCATCTACAGTGCAGTTATATTTTCAAGATTGTAAAGTACCGGTAGAGAACTTATTGGGTGAAATAGGCAAGGGTCACATCATTGCTTTTAACATCTTAAACATTGGCCGCTTAAAGTTAGATGCTGCTACCCTTGGTGGTGCTAAGCGTGCTGCTGATGCGAGTGTACAATATGCCAATACGAGAGAACAGTTTAAACTACCTATCTCTAAGTTTGGGGCTATTAAGCACAAACTAGCCGATATGTGCATCAAGCTATGGGTGTGCGAAAGTGCCTTGTACCGTACTGCAAAATGGATTGATGAAAAAGAAAAAGATCTAGAACATAATGGTGTGCCGTTTAATCAAGCTTTATTAGGCGCAGCCGAAGAATTTGCTATTGAGTGTGCCATGCTAAAAGTGTATGGTAGCGAAATGCTTGACTTTGTAGTAGATGAAGGCGTACAAATACATGGTGGTAATGGCTTTAGCGATGAATACTTAATCAGCAAGGCTTACAGAGATAGCCGCATTAACCGCATATACGAAGGTACGAATGAGATTAACCGCCTATTGACCGTAGATATGGTGCTTAAACGTGCCATGAAAGGTAAGCTTGACCTAATGGGGCCGGCTATGAATGTGCAGAAAGAACTGATGAGTATTCCTGACTTTGGTAGCGAAGCCGAAGGTGCTTTTGCTAAAGAACTAAAATACATTGCCAACTTTAAAAAAGCCATCTTAATGGTAGCAGGTGCTGCGGTACAAAAGCTAATGATGAGCCTAGATAAAGAGCAAGAAATATTGATGAACATAGCAGACATGGCCATTGAAACCTTCCACGCTGAAAGCGCTTTGCTACGCTTAATAAAATTGGCTGACAGAAACGGCGAAGCTACTACTGCCCTACAAGCAGATATTGTGAAAACTTATATTTACGATGCTGCCGATAAGATCAATAAAGCAGGTAAAGATGCCCTTAACAGCTTTGCAGATGGCGATGAATTACGCATGATGCACATTGGCCTTAAACGCTTTACTAAGCTAGAACCTTTTAACAGTAAAGATGCTAGAAGACGCATTGCTGCTAAAATGATTGCAGATAATAGATACAGCTTCTAAAGCATTGTGTACTAATATTTACAGAAGCGGCTAGTGTATGACTAGTCGCTTTTTTTATGGCCTAGTCTAGGGATAGGAACATAGACGACGGCGACCCGATAGCTATCGGGTGATTGGATAAGTACGTATTTTATGGCTTAAGTTAGAATATGCAATAATCAATGTACGATACGCAATGAGGCAGTAGTCAATGGTTAATAAAAAATTGTTGTTGAGCTTTAGAGATTGCTCTTATTTGATAACCGAGAAAATGTAATTAGAACTAAACTAGTACTATACTAGTACTTCAACTGCGCTTTAAAACAAGACAGAAAGTGCCATCGTAAGCGTAAATAAATATTATTTTGCTTATAAATCAAATATCCGTCCGTTTTAGAAACATCGGACGTTTAATGTACAAAGTCTCTACAAGTGTAAACATGCCTTTATGTTAAACAAAAAAACTAAGTCGGCTGTATCAGTTTAAAGCATTCTTTAATGATACTAATATTAAAATTTTCTGAAGTAGTTTTTGGCTCACCATCTACATGTAATGGTGCGAGTTTTAGGTTGTTAATGGCTATTTTATCTGTTTGAAAATACAGAATGTTTTTATTGCTTACATCTTCTACTAGGGCTTCTAGTTTATTGTTACCACGTATTTGCTTTAGTATAGCAAAAGGCAACTTTGCTTTGTTCATTTTTTGCACTATCACAATGTCTAGTAAGCCATCGTGCAAGCTAGCATGTGGTGCAATAGTTACATTATTGCCAAACTGATTGCTATTGGCAATACTGATAAAAAACGCTTCTGTAAAAAACGTAAAACCATCTACCGATACCTCAAACTGATAAGGCTGTGCTTTAAAAAAGTTTTGTAGGCTTTGCTTAGTGTAAGTAAGTAAGCCGCGGCTGTTTTGGTTGGCAAAATCATGAGCAACTTGCGCATCAAAACCAATACCGCTGAGCATACACGAAAACTCGTTGTTTATTAAAAACGCATCTACATGTTTTGCCGTACCTGTAAACACAAGTTCAATGGCATCAATAGGTTTTTTAGGTATGCCAGCAGCGTAAGCCAAGCCATTACCAGAACCTACGGGTATAATACCAAAATTTATATCTACACCTTGCAAGGCATTTACTATTTGGTTTACAGTGCCATCACCACCTACCATTACTAAATCGGTAATGGCATCGGCTTCTATTTTTTCTTTCAAAAAATCGTAATTACCGGTAGCATTGGTAGGTACTATTTCAAAAGGAATATTTTTTGCGGTAGTTATTTGTTGTATCTGTTGCTTTAGCTCTTCCTTTTTGGCTGTGCCCGAAATAGGATTGATAAGGTAAATTATTTTTCTGCTCATGTTCTTTCTCCAATCGTTAGGTAAAGCGTGCAAGTTAATACAATGCGTGGCAGATTACCTTTGGTTAGCTACATTTTAACAAGTCGCTTTTAGGCTAGTGATTATTTCCACTCTACACTAGCTATATTTTTTGCAGCATTTTTTGCAAATTCGGCTTTACATTCTGATGCGCAAAAGCCTAACACTTTATTGTTGTAATGCATAGTGTCTGAAATGCCCGCAGTTACTGGCATACCACAAGTAGGATCTTTTTTATTATCTACAATATTGGCGGTGTATTTTTCTTCTATAGGCATTGTTGCTGCACTATCTACAGGTTTTTCAGTAGTTGCTTTTGGTGTATTGTTACAGCTAATAGCTAGTGTGGCAAGTGCTAAACAGGCAGCGATTGATAGTAATTTCATTCTTTTTTCTTTTTAAATTTTAAGCAAAGTAAATAATAACTGAGCAAAGGATTTTATCTGGGTCATCCTAGAAAATGGCAAAAGATAGTATTGTATGGGTTTTACTTTACAGTGCAATCAACAATCAAGCAGCACATTTATAAATTGTAGTTTTTAAGTAGTTTGGCATTAAATTCGTAAAGTCTAAAAAAAACATAGTATATGAAATCTTTAAAAATCAGTTTATTATTAGCGTTAGCTGTTTTTATCTCATCTAGCGTTAGTGCACAGTTTAAATTGGCACAATGGCCAGCTTTAAAAACGTTTCATGGTGTAATGAGCGAAACGTTTCACCCAAGTGAAGAAGGTAAATTAGAGCCAATAAAAACACGTTCAACAGAAATGTACGAAAAAGCGGTGGCTGTTTCTAAATCTGCAATACCTGATGAATTAAAAAGCAAAAAAGGCATTAAAGAAGCAGTAGCAGAATTGGTAAAAGGTACTAAAGAATTAGATGCTTTAATTAAAGCAAAATCTAGCGATGAAGTAATTAAAACCAAGTTAGCGGGCTTACATGATACGTTTCATAAAATAATTGAAACTTGCAACAAGGAAGACGAAAAGCACTAAATAGCTTGATAATCAATTGAATCCTGCATCTATCGATGCGGGATTTTTTATGCCTATTTGAGAAAAAGAAAAATAATTTTGCAAATTAGATGTATGTACATACATTTGCATTGTTAATGAAACTAGAACAAGCCATACAGAGTACAAAATTTAAGAATGAAGTGCAAAAAGCATCTTTGAATGTTCTTTATACTGCATGGTGGTTAAAGAACCTAGTAAGCCAAGAATTAAAAGAATTTGGGTTGACACATGAGCAGTATAATGTGTTGCGTATATTAAAAGGTAAGTATCCTGATCAAATGTGCGTAAGAGATATTGCTTGCAGAATGATTGAGCAAAACTCAAATGTACCAAGGATTATAGACCGTTTAGTAATTAAAAAACTGGTTAAGCGTGCTACTTCTTTAGAAGATAAACGTGAAACAGTGATAACAATTACGCAAGCTGGTATTAGTATTTTAGAGTCAAGCACACTTGCTATTGATACAAAATATGTGAACTCTGTTTCTATTACTGAAACTGATGCTACTATGCTGAACAGTTTACTTGAAAAAGTAAGGGAAAAAGAATAAAATTTTTTTGAAAAAATAGATGTATGTACACGTAATTAAAAAATAAGAATTATGAAAACGATATTACATAAAGCAAATACAAGAGGTCATGCAAACCATGGTTGGTTAAATAGTTACCACACATTCAGTTTTGCAGGTTATTACAATCCTGAGCGTATACATTTTGGTGCATTGCGTGTGCTAAACGATGATACCGTTGCAGGCGGTATGGGTTTTGGCAAGCATCCACATGATAATATGGAAATAGTGTCTATACCACTAAGTGGCGACTTAGAACATAATGACACCACAGGCAGACATGAAATCATCAAACAAGGCGATGTACAAATAATGAGTGCAGGTAGTGGTATTGCACACAGCGAAAAAAACGCTAACCATAATAAGGAAGTAAAATTTTTACAAATATGGGTGATGCCAAAAGAAAGAAATATTGCACCTCGTTACGAGCAAAAATCGTTTCCGCTTGCTGAGCGCAAAAATACGTTACAAACAGTAGTTGCACCAGATAACGCCGAAGCTGTTTGGATAAATCAAAACGCATGGTTTACACTAGGCAATTTTGAAGCTGCGCAAACTACCAGCTATACTTTACACAATGCTAAAAGTGGTGTGTATGTGTTTGTAATAAAAGGTAGCGTTAGTGTAAATGGCGTCGCTTTAGAAGAAAGAGATGGTTTAGGCATTACCGAGACAGATTTACTAAATATAACCGCAGATACAGACACAGAATTTTTACTGATGGAAGTACCAATGCAATGACGCCCCTAACCCCTAAAGGGGAATTGAAAAATTAAGAAGATTTTAAACGAATTGTGCAATGAATAACTTAAATAATAATCAAAATAGTACTCAATCTATAACCACCCCTTTAGGGGCTGGGGGTATAAAAAGCATTAATAAAATTATTGGTGGTAGACCTATTAATGTAGGTAGCATTAAAGTGCAAGAATTACTACCAAACGATGGTGAGTTTTTTAGCCCATTTTTAGTGTTCCATCATGGCATTGCTAAAATTGAAGAACATATACCTATTGACCAACAAGGTGTAGGGCCACATCCTCACCGTGGGTTTAGCGCTATAAGCTTTATTTATCGTGGTGGTGTGCATCATAGAGATAGCCGTGGCAATAACCACAAAGTATATGCAGGTGGTACACAATGGACGAGCGCAGGTATGGGCATTATACATAGCGAACGTGTACCTGAAGATATTTTTAACTATGGTGGCGAACAAGAGTTATTGCAAGTATGGGTAAATACACCTTCAGCACATAAAATGGAGCAGCCAGCTTATTATCCTGCTACAGCAGAAGAAACGCCAACCATTCTTACAGAAGATGGCTTGACTATTGTACGAGTACCTGCTGGTAATGTAAATGGTACAAAAGGCATTATACCAACATTTACTGATGTAACAACTGCAATGATAGAAATGAAAGCAAGCGGTAGTTACACGTTCAATTTTAATGCAACGCACAATACATTGGTGTATGTATTAAAAGGTAAAGTAACTATTAATGCTACAGATGCAGTTACTACCAAACAACTTGCACTAATGAATAATGATGGTGAGAGCTTTACCATTACAGCCACAGAAGACACAATGCTATTTGTAGGTAGTGGTGAAATAATTAATGAGCCAATTGCCTCTCATGGGCCTTTTGTAATGAATTATCAAACAGAAATTATGGAGGCTTTTAGAGATTATCAAATGGGAAAAATGGGTGTACTAATTGAAGATGCCCCCAACCCCTAAAGGGGAGTAAAAAAATAGAATTCTTAACAAACAATTATTAATAACAACCTCCACAATAACACCCCTTTAGGGGCTGGGGGCAAAAACTCAAACACAATGGCAACTTACAAAATTGATGCAATGCACAGCGACGTAACATTTAAAGTAAAACACTTAATGATTAGTACTGTAACAGGCAGCTTCACTGGTTTTGATGCAACTTTAGAAGCAGAACAAGACGATTTAAGCGATGCTAAAATCAGCTTCAGCGCAGACATTAATACCATTTCTACAGGTAACGAGCAAAGAGATGGTCACCTAA
>JAAFHG010000183.1 GCA_013297585.1 Chitinophagales bacterium | reverse complement strand
TTCACTATAAAATTCGCCTTGGTCTAAATAAGGCATTTCGTGCCAGCCTTTTGCATCGTACACCGCTGGTTTAGGATACCATTGTGCTACTTGATAGCTTTGCCCTACATGACCACCACGGGAAAAATTATACGGTAATTGTACGTGAAAAGGTGTTGTTATACTAATAGTTTTGCCCGGTAGTAACGGTTCTGCCAATAGTACTTTTACAATGTCAATATACAATGGATGCGCTTCTACTTTAGCGGCTGTGCCAGCTACTTTAAATGCTAGTTGATTGATATAACCTTTGTTGCTATCGGCGGCAAAATACAACTCTGTTCTGCCTACACGTAACATTTGTTCACTAAACGCAGTTTTATCGTTTTTGTAAGCATTAGGCCACAAGTGAAACCAAATAAAACGCAGCGTATCGGGTGAATTATTAATGTATTCTAGTTGTTCAAAAGCATCTAAACTATGCTGCTTATCGTTTAAGTGCACCTCAATGGCATAGTTAACTTGCTGCTGCCAATAGTTTTTTTTTTGCGCAGCAGCAAGCAATACGTTACAAATAAGAATGGTTACAACCAAAAAATATCGCACGTAATGCATTTATTGTTTTATTAAACGTTGGTTCGTATTAATTTTCTCTAAAATTTGGTGTGCTACTTCCATAGCTAATAGACCATCAATTTCGCTTACTGTTGTTTGTTTGTTATTTACAATAGCATCTACAAAACTTTCCAATTCAAGTTTTATCGCACTAGCTTGTTGTACCTCAGGGTTGGCAACAGCAATTGTTTTTTTACCGCTAGGTGTATCTAAATCAAATGAGAACACATTGTTATCGTTAGGCTGCTTTAGCTTAATAATTTCTGTTTTCTTTTCTAAAAAATCAATACCTATATAAGCATCTTTCTGAAATAAACGCATTTTACGCATTTTCTTCATACTTATGCGGCTACTTGTAAGATTAGCTACACAGCCGTTGTTAAACTCAATACGTACGTTGGCAATATCAGGCGTTTCAGTCATTACAGCCACGCCGCTTGCTTGAATATTTTTTACGCCACTTTTTACCATACTTAGTACAATATCAATGTCGTGAATCATCAAATCTAAAATCACACTTACTTCTGTACCACGTGGGTTAAACTGTGCCAAACGATGCACCTCAATAAACATGGGGTTAATAGGCGTATTTTTTATAGCTAAATAAGCTGGATTAAAACGCTCTACATGGCCTACTTGCATTTTTACATTGGCTTCACGCACCACATCTACCAAGGCTTTTGCTTCTTCCATGGTATTGGCCAATGGTTTTTCTACAAAAACGTGCTTGCCTTTACGTAATGCTCTTATGCATACTTCAAAATGCCTATCTGTTGGTACTACTACATCTATAATATCACAGGCATCAAATAATTTGTCTTCGTCTAAAAAGCGTTTAAGGCCATATTCTTCAGCCACTTGCTTGGCTATATCGTTATTCGGATCAAAAAAACCAACCAGTTTCACGCCTTTTATTTCTTTCCAATTGTTCAAGTGATACTTTCCTAGGTGACCAACACCAAAAACACCAACATTCAGCATATCCAAAATTTTAGTTTGTAAATATAGCTATTGCAATAAGTGGTGGCTTCGTAATTTTTTTGGTAGTTTTTGTATTACGCATTCTTTAAATGATTTGGAAAAATATTAAGAGCCTGTTTGAGATTATTTGATGGAATAATGCGTAAAATATTTTTGAGCGAAACAAGGCAAATTTTGCAGCCATAGTTTAACGCCTACGGCGAAAAATTCAACGAAGTTGCAGCCACAAAGCAGCACGTATTAACCATTGAAATGATTTTAAACAGGCTCTAAGTAAAAAAAAGAAGGACGAATTTTTAAAATTCGCCCTTCTTTTAAAATTTCGTGAGTAGTATTAGTTGATAGATATATTTAATCTAGCAAAAATAAATCTACCATTAAAACCAAATTGAGATACGTTTCTTGAATATTCAAATTGATTATTATTGCTTAAATCTATAGTTGAAGGTGTAGTCGAGTAACCACCTGCTGAAAGTGGAAGTACTGCAGTTTGTGTTTTTAAATTCTTGTCTGGATAAATATCAAACACATTATTTGTGCCAATTGTAAGCCTAAGTTTTTTATTTATTTCGTAACCAACAGAAAAATCTGTAATTGTTCTTGCTTCCCAAAATGGATGCTCAACTGCTATAAATTGATTGTTAATTGTTGCGCCATTTACAATGCCATCACCATTTACATCACCAGTATTTGGATCTTCTGTTCTGCCAAAATAGGTTTGACGCATAAATATTTCAAATTTACCAGTAGTTAAAGTATTCATTAAAGACAATTTAGTACGTGGTACTGCAGACTCTAAATAAACCCTACTTGCTTCGTTGAAATAATTGTTTAGGTTACCTGTATTTTTTAAAATATCAGATGCTTGAATATCGCCGCTTCTATTTGTTTGTGAAACAGTACCAGCTAAATCTGTTTTTAAAATAGCACCATTTAAATTTAATTTGTTAGATATGATAAAATCTAAACCTTTAGATTCTGTATTAATGGCATTTGTAAAAAATGTTGCAGAGGTTGCATTAGCCTGATCGAACAGTTGTTGTAAGGTCAATTGATCGCCTGTTACAGTGCCAGTTGGTCTTGCAAACTGACCAGTGATGATGATACGATTTTTTATTTTTACAAAATAACCATCCACAGTAAACGTTAAATTGGTTTGTGGTACTTTATAGGTAAAACCTGCACTATAACTATACGAATCTTCTTGTTTTAAAGTAGGAATACCTAGTAATTGTGCCGTTTTAGATTCGTTAGTAAAAGTGCCTACTTCAAAAGGTACACCACCTAAAAATTGTGTAGCAGTTGAGTTAAAGAATTTTTGTTGTAGCGATGGTGCTCTAAAACCTGTAGCAATGGCGGCTCTAAAATTTAAGCCTTTGCCAAGCTTTATTCTTGTAGCTAGTTTATAGTTTAAGGTACTTCCAAAATCAGAATAGTTTTCGTAACGTAACGCACCATTAATTAACCAAGATTTTGTTGGGTTTAATTCAACATCTGCATAAGCAGCAGCGTTGTTTCTACTCTTACTAAGCGCATTTTCTGGTCTAAAACCTGGAAAAACTTGTGCACCACCTGGCCTTCCAGCACCAAAAAAGTCTGTTGGTAATAAATTGCCAGCAGTTGTTGGCGTGGCTACCGCACCATTAATATCAAATCTTTCGTAAGAATTTTGATCACCAGCTTTTATATTAAAATTTTCCACTCTAAGCTCGGCGCCAAAAGCTAAATTTAAGCCCTCTAATACATCGTACCCTTTTGCAATATCTATATTAGTTGTATTTTGCGTAAAGCCCAATTTACCTGCATTAAAACTTGTTGCCGATGCAATACCTTGCGTTGCATTTGCTGTGTTTTTTATAGTGTATAAAAATTGATTATTACCTAAGGTATTGCTTACATCGTAATTCCAACCATTGTACTTACCCCTTACACCAACAGCAATAGATGCGTCTATAATATCTGATGCAATTTCTGGTAAAAAGCCGTTTTGATAAATTTGTGTAGAGGTTCTACTTTGGTTTGGTCTGCGATAAAAACCAGCAGAGTTACCTTTTCTAACACCAAATCCGCCAAAAGAATAAAATGTTGAATTTGTAGAAATAGGAATTTGTGTATTCATAAAAATTTGACCACTTTGTAAAGAAGATTGCCCAATTCTCATATTAAAATCTCTTCTTTCTAAACCACGAAATGCTAATTCATTATTAGTAACATCCGCCCCTAAAATTCCTTGTAAACCTGCAATTGTAGTTGCATTTTGAATATTGGATTGCTGTGTTGGTGATAAGTAAGCTACTTGAGGTGCATATTGCTTGATAGTACTTATAATTTGATTAGTATTTGGTGTATTTGTAATGTTTCCAAAAAGTGATGACAAGTTGGTACCGCCTTTTAAGGATCGATTTTCAATTGCATTATAAATATTAAATAAAGTACCATTAAAATCGGTGGCTCTTCTAGTATCTTGACGGGTTACTAAACTACCCGTAAGGTTTATAACACCACCTTTTTTACCAACACCTATGCCATAATTTGCATCTACTTGCACAATACCGCCATCCATACCGCCTCTATGGTCGTTCGCACCCATACTTACGTTGGCACCTGTATATACCGATGCTGTAAATTTTTTTATATTTTTTTTCATCACTACGTTAATAACACCTGCAATGGCATCAGAACCGTACTGGGCAGAGGCACCATCTCTTAATACTTCAATTCTATCTATAGAAAAAGCAGGAATAGCATTTAAATCTGTACCAACAGATCCACGACCTGGTGTGCCATTTACATTTACTAAAGAAGATGTGTGCCTGCGTTTACCGTTTAGTAACACCAAAACTTGATCTGGCCCTAAGCCACGTAGTTGTGCCGGATCAATATGATCGGTACCATCTGCAACTGTTGCTGTGTTAGATGTAAAAGAGGGTGCTACAAAATTTAATATTTGTGTAAGGTTGGCTTGTGGTGCAGCTTTGGTAAGGTCGTTTAAATTTAAAACGTCAACAGGTACGGGCCTATCCACATCACTTCTTGGCCTGCCACGAGACCCAATTACTGTAATTTCTTCAATAGTTGTTGTTGATGGATTTAGTTTAATAGCGATATTGAAATCGGCCGCAACTTTTACTTCTTTAGATTCAAAACCTACAAATGAAATTAATAATATATCTCCTGTACTTACATCTATTGTAAATGTACCGTTACTATTAGATGTAGTTGATTTATTTTTGTCTTTTACTACTACCGTTGCCCCTACAAGCGGTTCACCGGTTTTTATATTTGTAATAGTGGCTGTAAAAGGGGGCAATTTATTTTCTTTATCTGTAGTGCTGAATAGTATTATCTGATCGTTTATTACCTTAAAATTTATGTTTATTGGAATAAGTAATTCTGACAGTACTTTACCAAGTTGTATATCATCTGCCTTTACCGATAATTTTGTATTAGTTTCTATTATGGTTGAGCTATACACAAAGTTTACAGAAGTTTTAGTTTTTATTACTTTGATAATGGTTGTTAAAGCTTCATTTTTAACATCAATACTTACTGTTTTTTCTAATATACCTTGGCTTTTTACTTCTTTACAAAAAGCAACAACTGTAAATAATAACGAAAGTACTATTTGAATGACAAGTATTTTAGCGGTAAGGCCAATTGCGGTTTTGAATAATTTTTTTTGCATAGTAGTTTAATTTTGGTTATTTTTTGGTAATAATTAATGAAATAATGATTCATTTTTATTGAATCACATCATTTTAATAGGTGTTAAAGTGTTTCATTCATTGCTATAGTTGTTTTTTAAAGTGAATATTATTGTTAAAGTATAATTATCGGCTGACTTTACCTTTTAGTAAAATTTTTGTTCCTTTAATTTCATAAGTATTGTTGGTACTAAGGCAAATCAATTCAAGTTTGTCATATAAAGACAATGCTGTTAAGTCGCCAGTAAATTTGCAAGCATTAATATATTCATTCTCAGTTTCTATTTCTACTGCGTACGATTTTGCAAGCATTGCTAAAATATCGGATAGTTTAGCGTCATCATATATAAATTTAAATACTTTGTGAGACGCCGTGTCTTCAGTAACTATCGTTTCAGGGTTTTCCGACAAGGCGGTTATAAAATATCTATCTTTAATGTTATAAGTGCAGGTTTGGTTTGGGGTAATAATGGCACCATTATTTTTTTGCTGTAGGTTGTTTAATGGTATTTGTTTGCCGTTTTCAAAAACGGTTACCTTACCAGATTTAACTTCAACTACCACATTTTTATTTGTTACATCTGTTTTTACAATAAAGCTAGTGCCAAGTACTTGGGTTACTAAGTTTTGATTGTACACGAAAAAAGGCTTTTTGGCATTTTTTGATACATTAAAAAATACCTCACCTTCCATAAATACTTCTCTTTTGTCTGTTCCAAAATGTTTAGGATAGGCCAGTTTAGAGTTTGGCTGTAGTATAACGTAGCTGCCATCTTCCAGTTTTATTTTTAACGCCTCTTTTGTGGTATTTACAGTTTCGGTTAGCCCGAATTGTTTAACTTTTTCACTATATGTTAACTCGTGCTGTGCAGTATTGTACATTAAAAAAATATAACTAATAGCCACAATGCCAAATATTGCGGCCGCAGCTATAGCATAAGTATACTTTTTTATGTAAAAAATGTTTTTGGTAGTTACCAAGCTAGGTGTAGGTATAAAATCAGATTTGCTGACAATTTTTTCCCACATTTCTTCTTCAATGCTTTCTAGTTCTTTGGCAGTTATAGGCGTTACATAATCATTATTCAATAGTTCATACCAACTTTCTATCAATGCTGTTTCGTCGGTATTGGTAGTACCATCTAAATATTTTTGTAGCAATAATTTAAAAGCAATTCTATTCATTGTTATAGCTGTTGTAATACATAATACAGCTAACTGCTTAATTACCCTAAAAACAGAAAAATCTTTATAGCCTGTTTAAAATTATAAATTATAAACTACCATTGTCTTCCTTATGCCACAAATGGCACTAGACCGCACAATAATTCGTGCTATTTTGTGCTGTAATAGCAAATTCTTTGAATTATTCTTAAACTGGTCTTAATTTAAAAAGTTAAAAATTCTTTTAAATGCAACCGCATGGTTTTTAATGATTGGGTAATATGATATTCAACAGCTTTTTCTGACACATTGAAGTGTATGGATATTTCTTTAATGGAAAGATTTTCAAATCTGCTCATTCTAAAAATAGCAGCAGTTTTGGTAGGTAAATGTTGCAAGGCATGTTCTATGGCATACTTTAATTCCTTGTAACTTATATCAGATTCTACTGATGAGGTTGTTGCTTGTATTAAAGTTAAATACTTCTCATATTTTTCTTTAACTAGTTGCGATGCCAAATAATTGATAATACTATTTTTAGTAGCAGTTTGTATATAGCCTTGTAAGTTATTAATATTATTGGTAGCCCTTCTTTCCCAGATGCGTAAAAAAAGTGATTGTACCAATTCTTTTGCAACTTCTATATTGTTTATTTTTTGATAAGTAATGGTAAACGTTTTTTTCCAATATCTCTTATAAATCTCTTCAAAAGCTTTATCGTCGTCGGCCCTC
>JAAFHG010000145.1 GCA_013297585.1 Chitinophagales bacterium | reverse complement strand
CAATATTGCTCACATAATTTGGGCAAGTACATCTGCAACTGCTGATATTCTTTTTGGCACAGATACTTTTGTAATTGAAAACGAAAAGATAAAGGTTCATACGGTTGCTACCTTTATAAGTTAGCAGCAATGGGCGGTTATTGTTTTGGTTAGCAATACGTTTTAACGCATGTTTAGTACTTTACATAGATGCAAGGAATATATATAATTGTAAATGACGTAGGTAGTACGTGATCTTTCATTCGTATTTAATAAATATAATATATTATTGCTAAGTATAATTCACGTATCAATTATTATGTATTTATTTCTTTTTTTGTGAGCAGCGGTTTTAAAATAACCTAAATTTCATACCTTAATAAGCTATATTTACAGTAAGTTTGAAGTTAAAATAAAACAAAATAAAAATGACAAACGCACTTAATTGGTTCGAAATTCCAGTAACGGATTTTGAAAGAGCAAAAAAATTTTACGAGATATTATTTGATGCTGAAATAGTTGAAATGCCATTTCCAGACGGCAGATATGGAATGCTTCCGTCTGATATGCAAAACGGTGTTGGTGGTGCAATAGCGCAAGGAGAGTGGTTTTCGCCTTCTGACAAAGGCACTGTTGTGTATCTTAATGGTGGTGAAGATTTAAGTATTCCATTGGCTAAAATTGAAGATGCAGGCGGAAAAATTGTAATGCCAAAAACTTCAATAGGTGGAAATGGCTTTATGGCACAATTTATAGATACTGAAGGAAATAAAGTTGCGCTTCACTCTATGCAATAGCTTTGTAATATACAAGAAGCATTCTAAAAGGGTATAACTGCCTAAATAAGTAAAAAAATTGTAGCATTTTGTGTTACAATTTGAAAAATTGTAAAGGCAATATTGTATAAACGTCCGAAGTTTTTTAAAACTTCGGACGTTTTGCGTGATACGTTTAACACTGCTGGTCAGCATTGTAAATCGTATTATTAAGAATTCGGTTAGATGCTACCGCGAGAATCGGGGCAGATTATTCTTAACAGTCAGTTAGATGCTTCGTGCCTCAGCATAACACAATAAATCAACGTAATCGTTCCCGTTTTTAATTCGTTATAATCAATAGTTACCCTTTACTTTTGCGTCGCAAAAAATTATTTCCATTTAACCATAAAATTTTCTTGTATGAAAGTTACTGTAGTAGGTGCTGGTGCCGTGGGCGCCACTTGTGCCGATAACATTGCTCGTAAAGAGTTGGCTGCTGAATTGGTATTGTTAGACATTAAAGAAGGCGTTGCAGAAGGTAAGTCTATAGACATGATGCAAACCGCTGCTTTATTGGGTTTTGATACAAAAATTAAAGGTGTTACTAACGACTATGCTGCTACAGCAGATTCTGATGTAGTGGTGATTACTTCTGGCTTACCGCGTAAACCAGGTATGACTCGTGAAGAACTAATTGGTGTAAATGCAGGTATTGTTAAAAGCGTTACTGAAAACATTTTAAAATATTCACCTAATACCATCATCATCGTTGTATCTAACCCAATGGATACCATGAACTACTTAACCCTACAAACGTCTGGCTTACCTAAAAATAAAATTTTAGGTATGGGTGGTGCTTTAGATTCTGCTCGTTTTAGATATTATTTAAGCCAGGCTTTAGGCTGCTCACCAGCAGATTTAAACGCTATGGTAATTGGTGGTCATGGTGATACTACGATGATCCCTTTAATTAAACACGCTACTTGGAACAGCATTCCTGTAACCAACTTTTTAACGCAAGAACAACAAGATAAAATTGTTGCAGATACAATGGTGGGTGGTGCTACTTTAACCAAATTAATTGGTACTTCTGCTTGGTATGCACCTGGTGCTGGTACTGCTGCAATGGTAGAAAGCATTTTACGTGACGAGAAAAAATTAATTTCTTGTGGTGTGGCTTTAGATGGCGAATATGGTCAAAAAGATATTTCACTAGTTGTACCTGTAGTTTTAGGTAGAACTGGTTGGGAAAAAATTGTAGACTTTACATTAAGCGATGCTGAACAAGCTGCCTTTAACAAAAGTGCAGATGCGGTACGTAGCATGAACGATGTGTTGAAGACTTTATAGTTTGTAAACGCAAATAAATTTAAAAAAGTAGGTATCATATACAGAACAGTATTTGATACCTTTTTTATTTACTTTCAGCACTTAAATACGGCGTTTTGGCATATATACAAACTTCTATCTGCATTATTGGTGCTGGGCCTGCTGGCGCAAGCACTTCTATTTTTCTGGCAAAAAAAGGCATTGCACATACCATTGTAGATGCGGCTGAATTTCCGAGAGATAAAATTTGTGGTGATGCATTGGATTACAAAACCATCCGTATGCTCAACCATATAGACCCTTCTATCATTGAGAAAGAAATTTTTAATCATCCAGCTTTTACGGCTTCGTGGGGCTTGCGCTCTATATTGCCTAATGGCAAATTGAAAGATTTTATGCATCGGCCTGATGCTGACAAACCGCATCAATGCTCGTATTTTGTAAGCAAGCGTATACACTTCGATCATTTTTTGGTGCAAAAAATAAACCCACAGTTTGCCCAATTTATCCGTGGTACTAAAATAGTAAACATTGTACGTGATGGGAAAAAATGGCTATTATCGGCTGTAAATAAAGATGGTGAACATACCATTTGCTGCGACCTTGTAATTGGTGCAGATGGCGACCACAGTATTCTGTTAAGACATTTGGGTGAACGCAAAATAGATCGCAGCCATTATGCTGGCGCTGTAAGGCAGTACTGGCAAGGCATTACAGATATGCATGAAAAGAATTTGCTAGAAATATATTTTCCTGCCAACCTACCGATGTCGTACTTATGGATATTTCCATTGCCAAATGGCGAGGCCAATGTAGGTTTTGGCTTATTGAGCAAATATGCAAGTGCCAAAAATATTAATTGCAGAAAGCATATGCAGCAGATGATAGAAAGCGATGTTGCCATTGCACACAGATTTAAGAACGCAACACCACTAACACCAATTGAAGGTTGGGGCTTGCCATTGGCATCGTTAAAAAGAAACTTAGCTGGTGATGGCTATTTATTAACTGGTGATGCAGGTTCTATGATTTCGCCGTCAAGTGGTGAAGGCATAGGTAATGCGATGATTACTGGTTATATAGCAGCGCATTTTATAGAAAAAGCCATTGCTAAGAATGATTTTAGCGCACAAACATTTGCCAATTACAACCGTGAAGTTTTTCGCTTGTTTGATGGTGAAATTAAAGCACACAACTTCTTTTCGCAGTACAATATTGCCGAAGTATCTATGTGGCTTTTGAATAATGTGTGGCTGAAAACATCCTTATTTAAGCTTTTTTACGAAAATAAAATTAGTGCTTGGACAAACACAGCATATAACAAAACCTTAAACGTAACAATAGATTAAGCAAAAGTAGCAATATGCCCTGAAACGTATTTTATTGCACAAGAATAGCACAGTTTGCTAAAAAAATAGCCAATATCGATTAAGACATTGGCTATTTTATGTATTTTCTTGGTGTTTTAAAAGCCTAAGCCTACAGAAAATGCACGTACTTTATTGGGATAGTCACTTATGGCTGTTGCTGTACCTGTCATTAAGTTAATACGGTACAATTTTGTAGTAGCACCTGTGGCAATAATTGCATAAGCCATATTTGACTTACTACCAATATCAAATCCATTAGCTGCATCAACTGTAATACCCAAAGCACCTACTTCTACCAGCGTACCATTATTTGGTGGGTCTTGCTTAAATAACTTATTAGAAGCACCGTCTATTACATATAAAATGGTAGATGTAGCGCCGGCAAAATTATTGGTATAAGCCCCACCAGAAACCATTGGTGTGCCAGGATTAATACTACCATCTGTTGCTGCCAATGTACCATCATTAGGGTTTAATCTTAAGTTTTGTCCAAGATTACTTACTACTCTAATTCTATCTACAGTTGGGTTAAAGTCAAAGGCAAATGCAGTACCAGTAAGTGTAAATGCGCCTGCTGTGCCTATCATTGTGGCTGCGCCAGATGAAGCATTAATATTGTACAATCTGCTTGCACTGCCAAGGGCAAATAACTGACCAGTAGCAGGTCTAAAATCAATACCTACAATATTTTCGGCCGCTTGCAAGCCAGTAATAGCCTTGCTTACAACTGTTTGTGGTTTTGTAGGGTCAAATATTTGTAAATTGTTACTTTCATCTACTGCATACGCTACAGGGTTAGTTGGTATGGCAATGTCTATCACGTTTGCAGCTAAGTCAACCAAGTAGGTACCATTTGCTGATGTAAGATCTATTTGATATAATTTAGTAACATTGTTTACTGTAAATGTTGCCAAGGCCACACTATTATCTGCGTTAATATCAAAGCCACCTTTACCAGTGAAGTTCACGTTTAAATTACCCACTTCTATCAATGTGCCATTGTTTGGTGGATCTTGTTTGTATAGTTTTTTAGTTGTAAAATCAATATCGTACAAAATTGTAGTAGCTGTACCAGCTTTGTTATCTGTATAAGCTATTGAGGTAATGGCTGGTGAAGCACCGCCATTAATATTGCCATCTGTTGCAGCAACAGCGCCTGTTTCAGGATGTAAACGTAGGTTTTGACCACTATTTGTAACCATTCTAATTCTATCAACAGTTGGGTTAAAATCTATATTAGCAACTTGAGATGCTAATGCAGGTGTAAATGCTGCTGTACCTACTATTGAAGCTGCACCTGTTTCTGTATTTAACCTGTACAATCTACTGTTGCTACTTAATGCATATAGCTGACCAGTTGCTGGTCTAAAGTCAATACTTAATAAAGTTTCGCCACTTTGCAAGCCAGTAATGTTAGCAGAAGCGGTTGGTGTTTCTGCTGTTTTAGCATTGTACATGTTTAGTTTACTATCGCTAGTAAGTGCGTAAAAAACAATGTCTGGTCTAATGGCTGGTGCGGGTGAATCGTCTTTTTTGCAAGATGATACAAATAAGCTAACTGCTAATGATAATGCAACATATGATAATGCTTGCTTAATGTTGATAGATAGTTTCATGATGTATTTTTAGAAACTACTTACGTAAATACAAAGCTGATTGGTTTTAGAACTGTAAGAAAAATAATAAGGACAAAAAACAAAGAACCTACAAGTGATAATTAGCTATTATTTCAATTGCTCTTGCATACGTCTTACTCTATCTTCTAGTTTTTCTGACGATAAATTGTTGCGGTTAAGGCCATCCACCACAATAGGAAAACTTAAAGGCGTTAAACGTTCAGGAAAGGTAATAATGATGCGGCTTTGGTGAATACGCTGCAAAGCAGTTCGTAAGCGTGTTTCTTCCATTTGTTGGGTAAATACTTCGTTATAGGCTTGGCGTAGCAGTAGGTTAGAGGGATCGTACTCGTTAAATACTTTAAACAATAAAGAGGCCGATGATTGTAAATGTCTTGCCTTTTTTTGTTCGCCCGGCATACCTTGAAAGATAAGCCCGCCAATAACGGCAATATCTCTAAACTTACGAGAAGCCATTTCTACACTGTTCACACTTTTTTGAATGTCAGCCACCAAATTATCGCTAGTAAACAACTCATAGATATTACTATCGTCAACAGGTATCGGTTGATCGCTCAATAATTCAAAACCATAATCATTCATAGAAATAGAAAACGTAATGGGCGTAATTTGACCAATACGGTGCGCCAATAAAGCACTCATCGCTTCGTGTACTTGTCTACCTTCAAACGGATATACGAGTAAATGAAAGCCATCTTTTGCTTCTATCTGTTCTATTAACACCTCATTAGCCGCAGGTATGTGCGATAATTGAGATTGTAAAGCGAATAAAGGTTGTAAGGCGGTAAGTTCGGGGGAAAACGGTCGACGGTCAACGGTCGACAGTCCACTGCCTTTAACCATGGTCTGTGGTCTATCGTCTGTCGACACTAAACTAAACGTTTCTCTCAACACATGACCCAAATTTGCTGTCAAACTCATTCTTCCACCCATCCAACTTGGTACAATAGATTTCTTAGAGTTTGATTTTTTTACAAAAGCCGTCATCTCTTTAATGCTTACCAATTCTACATTTCTACCTGCTAGTGTAAATACATCACCTGGCTCTAAACGACTAATAAAATACTCTTCAATAACGCCAATATAGCCACCACTTGTAAACTTTACTTTCATCATGGCGTCGCTTACAATAGTACCTATATGCATTCTATGGCGCATGGCTGTTCTGCGGTTATTAATTTTGTAAATGCCATCAATGATTTCTACTTTTTTATACTCATCATACTGCTGTAAGGCTTTACCACCAATGGTTATATGCAATAACACTTCGTTAAATTCATCTTCTGTAATATCGCTAAAGCAATAAGTGCTTTTTACTTCTTGGTAAATGCGCTGCGCAGAAAAACCTTCACCCACCGCTAAAGTGCATAGGTATTGTGTTAATACATCAAAGCACAACAACATGGGTTCTTTACCTTCAATCAAGTTTTGTTCTATGGCCGATTTTAAAGCAGCTGCTTCTAATAATTCTAGTGAATGGGTGGGTAAAAAATAAATCTTACTTACATCACCTGGTTTATGGCCGCTTCTACCCGCACGTTGCAAAAAGCGACTAACACCTTTTGGTGAACCTACTTGTATCACCGTATCAACCGGACGAAAATCTACACCCAAATCCAAACTAGCTGTGCATACCACTGCTTTTAAAGTTTGTGTGTGCAACGCTTCCTCAACCCATAAACGTAATTCCTGTTCAATACTACCATGGTGCAAGGCAATAGCACCTGCTAATTGTGGCGCTACGTCAAGCAATGTTTGGTACCAACGTTCGGCCATGCCACGTGTATTAATGAAAATTAGCGTAGTGGTGCTTGCTTCAATAATGGGCACAATTTGTTCGGCTAGTTTAATGCCTAAATGGCCCGCCCATGGGTATTTTTCTATCTCATCAGGTATAATTGAGTAGATATTAATTTGCTTATCCAAATTGGCTTTTACTGCCTCACCCCAACCCCTCTCCAAAGGTGAGGGGCAAAGCGGACTTAGCAAAACATCTTTCGCTTCTTCTAAATTACCAATGGTGGCTGAGATGCCCCATAAAGAAATTGGTCGATAGTCGATAGTCGATAGACGATGGCGATTTGTGTCTTCTATAATCTGTGGTCTATGGTCTATTGACAGTTGACTATTTACTATCCTCGATATCGCCAACTCAACTTGCACACCACGTTTGCTACCAATGAGTTCGTGCCATTCATCAACTGCTATTACTTTAAGGTTTTGAAGGCTTTCTGTATATGATTTTTGGGCTAAGAAAAGGTGCAGACTTTCTGGTGTAATAATCAGTACTTCTGGTACATGACGCTTTTGCTTTTGCCGTTCAGAAGTGGTGGTATCGCCATTGCGAATGCCCACTTGCCATTGCATACCAAGTTCTACAATTACTTCTTCCATGGCACGGCCAATGTCTTTTGCTAAGGCTCTCAATGGCGTTATCCAAAGCAGTTGCAGACCATTGTTTTTAAGTGATTGATAATCGTTTGGATGTTGGTTTATAAACTGAATAACACTACCCAAGTACACCGAAAATGTTTTACCACAACCTGTAGGTGCGTTTACCAATCCACTATTACCATTAATAATATGTTGCCAGGTTTCTGCTTGAAACTGAAACGGCTGAAAGCCTTTGTTTGCAAGCCATTGTAATATAATTTGATAGCCTTTGGTAGCTTGTAATATATGTGCTGATTGGTTGATGGGCTGTATTTTAAATTTAATGTAATGGGTTAAAGGTAGCTGATTGTTGTTTTGCTAAATAAAGATAAAAGTGTAAAAATTGATATTTTGTAAACTGAATTTAAACTTGCATCGATGCTAAACAGTAGCATTGCAGCTTGTAACCAAAAGAAAAGTTACCGAATATAAGTGTAAGTGTAATATTTTAGCCGCAGCTAATAACTTGAAATTTATTAGCCAATTCTTTTAATTGGGCAGAGGCACATTTTAATGGCATATATCTGCTAAAAAAATAAGAACACATGAAAATAGCCATTATTAATGGACCTAACCTTAACTTGCTAGGCACTAGAGAACCGGGTGTGTATGGCTCGCAAACATTTGATGCATTTTTTGAAGAATTACAAAAGCGATTTACTAATGTAGATTTTACTTATTATCAAAGCAACATTGAAGGCGAACTAATAAATGAACTGCAACGTACGGGTTTTAATTACGATGGTATTATTATAAATCCTGGTGGTTACACACATACATCTGTTGCAATAGGCGATTGTATAGCTGCCATTACAACTCCTGTAATAGAAGTACATATTAGTAACGTACATGCGAGAGAAGAATTTAGAAAAATATCTCATATATCGGCAAAAAGTAAA
>JAAFHG010000068.1 GCA_013297585.1 Chitinophagales bacterium | reverse complement strand
AGGCTTGCCCACCGCTTATTGCAAGCAACTTCCAAATCGCACTATCCGCTTGATAAATAGGCATAATAGCCTGTAAAGCATCTTGCAAAAACCATTGGTTATTGATGCATACTGGTGTCAGTTTTTGTACTATCAAAGGGCTAGTTGTCGTAAATGGTAATTGTGCTTTTTGCGAAGCCAAAAGCGCTGTTACTTCTTGCCAGTTTACTAAGCCAATTGGTAACGCTACATGGTTGCTGGTTATTTGTTTCTTAATAATTGCTCTAAGCGGTACTATGGATGGAAAAAATACCAATTCGGCTTGTATGCACATACCTGGTGTAAGTGTAAACGTAATGCCTTGACCACGAACGCTAAATTGTAATACCAATGCGTATTGCTTGCTAGTATTGCCATACAGCCAATTTCGCTCAGTAGTTACGTTGTCTTCCTCGTTGATTTGCTTGCCTAATACTAACCAGTGGTCTTCAATACCAGTTTGCTCTTTTAACGTTTCTTGGTTTTGGGTAAATCCTATTTGTGTTTTAATATCAGCGTCGTACAATCGCTTCGGTTGATTTCTATTTTTAAAAGCTGCAATAGCCAAATAAATATGTGTAAGCTGCTGTAAGAATTGGCTTTCCCAGCCATCTTTATAAAAGTTAATTCTACCTAGCGATTTTATCATATTAGCTATGCCAGGCGCTTTCGCATCTATCATGCGTTTAGTCATATTGTCAAAAGCTGCGCTACCATCTTGTGGTAAATGAATAATGCCTTTGCGTACAATATCTTTCAGCCAAAGTAATAGCTCACTAATACCTTCTTCTACCAGTTGTTCTCTTGCTTGTAAGCGCTTTGCTTGCGCTTCTTCATCTACAGATTTGGTAATTTGTTCTACTTTTTTTTCTTTTTTTTCAGTTCTTTTTGCTAGCCAGTCAGCTACCCAAGAAGGTGCTGTTATATCGGTAAATGCGGCATTTTGTCTAGCATTAAACAATAGTAACCCCAAGCCATGCTTACATGGAAATTTTCTACTAGGGCACGAGCATTTAAACGCAAGCGATACAATATCTACCTGTGTTTGGTAAGGCTTGCTACTACTGCCTTGGCATTCGCCCCAAATGGCTTGTTCATTCATGCCTTTGCTTACCCATTTGCTAGGTGTAGATAAATCTTTGCCAGCCTTTTTTGAGGCTTCGTCGGGTGCAAGTGCTAGTATTTGATCTTCTGTAAACTGCAACTCAAAAATGTTTGCGATGAAGATAAAAGGCAAAGATTATATTAACAAAAAACAATCGAGATGCGTTTTAAAACCAACCAAATCCTTGTTTCTAATCATTTCACTTGGATGCAACTTAAATATAGTAACGTTTTACAAAATCGCATAGAAATAAGGTAATAACGAGTTAAAACTGTCACATTTGAAATAGCTTTTATTCTATGTAGTTGCTCAAACATGTCGTCTATAAAAAAGTCATACTAGTGCTAATTCATAAAAATCTAACATTGCACATTATCTGCCCATATACACCATTAGTATTTGTACATCGCTTGGGTTTACGCCACTAATCCTACTAGCTTGCCCAAGTGTGTGTGGTTTTATTTTCTTAAACTTTTGTAATGCTTCATTTGATAGCGCATTTACTTTATCATAATCAAAAGAATCTGGAATCACCATATTTTCTAGCTGTCCCATTTTGTTTACTAGCTCTTGCTCCTTCTCTATATAGCGCTCGTATTTAACTTGTATTTCTGCTTGTTCTAACTCTTTTTCATCAAAGCCATTTAATTGTACTGCTAATACAGGTATTGCAGCCATCATCTCTTTTAAGCCCACATTTGGTCGTAAAATAATTTTATTAGCCCTTTGTTTTTCAGTTATCGGTGACGACTGAATGGTTTCAAAGTATGGGTTAATATCGTCGGCTTCTACATTAAAGTCTTTTAAAACAGACGTGATTTGCTTAACGCTATCTAGCTTCTTGTGCACTTTATCTAATCGTTCTTTTGATGCTAAGCCCAAATTGTAGCTTATTTCGGTTAGGCGTAAATCTGCATTATCTTGGCGCAACAATGTTCTGTACTCAGCACGGCTTGTAAACATCCTATAAGGCTCGTCTGTGCCTTTGCTGATTAGGTCATCTATTAACACACCGATATAGGCTTCGCTTCTTTTAAGCACAAATGGTTCTAATTCTTTTGCTTTTTGGTGTGCATTAATACCTGCCATCAAACCTTGACAAGCGGCTTCTTCGTAGCCTGTAGTACCATTGATTTGGCCTGCAAAAAACAGGTTGTCCATCAACTTGGTTTCAAGTGAATACTTTAGTTGTGTAGGTGGAAAATAGTCGTACTCTATGGCATAACCGGGTCTAAATACTCTACAGTTTTCAAAACCTGGTACTGTGCGCAAGGCTTTTATTTGTACGTCTTCGGGTAAAGAAGTAGAAAATCCATTGACATATATCTCACAAGTATTCCATCCTTCTGGTTCTACAAACAGTTGGTGCCTATCTCTTTCGGCAAAACGGTTAATCTTATCCTCAATACTTGGGCAATATCTTGGGCCACGTCCTTCAATTCTACCCTGATACATTGGGCTTCTATCGAAACCAGTTTTAAGAATATCGTGTACTATTTGATTGGTGTAAGTAACGTGACAGCTTCTTTGCTGTTCTGGTTTAATCTTTTCAATGTCTAAATAAGAGAAGCCGGTAATGATATCGTCGCCTCTTTGTTCTTCCATTTTAGAATAATCCAAGCTTCTACCATCAATACGAGGCGGTGTACCCGTTTTTAAACGGTCGCTTTCAAAGCCATAAGCCACCAATTGTTCGGTAATACCTGTTGCCGCCTTCTCGCCTACACGACCGCCGCCAAACTGTTTTTCGCCAATATGGATAACACCATTTAAAAACGTACCGCTAGTTACCACTACCGATTTGGCTTTTATTTCGTTGCCCATACCTGTAACTACACCGCAGGCCTTGTTATTTTTAATGATTAGTGAGCTTACCATGTCTTGATAAAAATCGACATTGGGTGTTTGCTCAAGCATTTCACGCCATGTAGCAGCAAACTGCATTCTATCGCTTTGAACTCGAGGGCTCCACATAGCTGGCCCCTTACTTACGTTTAGCATGCGAAACTGTATCATACTCTTGTCTGACACAATACCACTGTAGCCGCCCATTGCATCTATCTCTCTTACTATTTGCCCCTTGGCTATACCACCCATGGCAGGGTTGCAACTCATTTGGGCAATGGTTTGCATATTCATGGTAATCAACAACACCTTGCTACCAAGGTTTGCTGCAGCAGCAGCGGCCTCGCAACCTGCGTGACCCGCACCCACCACTATAACATCATATTCTGGAAACATCATTATTTCGATTGAAAGGCAAAGATAAAACAAGCCCTTGACGACATGTGAAACTTCTTAAGGAACGCAATGTTCCACGTGAAACGTGACACAACGGGGCGTGTTTGAGAACGAAAAGCGGAGGAAATTATTGTTCCACGTGAAACAAATTGATATAAAAATCTTCTTTCGCCCTCATGGTTTTAATCTCTTTCGCGGTCTTGTCGCCATAGCCACATAAGTGCAATGCGCCATGAAACAAGACTCTTAAGGTCTCGTCTAATACAGATGCGTTGTGTTGAGAAGCATTGTCTTTTACCCTATCGAGGCTTACATAGACCTCGCCGACTATCGGCTGCTGTTTATCTGATAAAGGAAATGTGATAATGTCGGTGTAATAATCATGCTGCAGGAAGTCGTTATTCATTTGCAACAAGTATTCATCAGAGCAAAAAACATAATCAAGTTTTTTAAGCGGCTTGCTCTCGTGGTCGAAAATACTGGCAATGAACTCTTTTAGCCGTGTTTTATTTTTTAGTGTTAGTTGTTTATCTGCAGAGTGAAACGATACTAGTTGCATACTTGGGGTGTGGTTTGTTATATCAAATTTCGTAACAAAATAACTATGGGGCAAGTTTACATTTGCAATACAATAGACAAGATGAAAAGATTAAGTGATTTAGCGGTTGGTCAAAAAGCAATAATTCATTCTTTCGAAAAGGATGAGATATTCATTAAGCTTATGGAAATGGGTTGTGTGCCAGGTGAACTAGTAAGGGTGATTCAGGTGGCGCCACTTGGCGATCCGATTTCAATAGCTGTTTCTGGCTACAACTTAAGCCTTAGGTTAAGCGAAGCCGACAGTATTTTTATAGAAGATGTTGTATAGAACTCTCAAAACTTATAGTAAAGATGAAGGTTGGTTTATACTTTGGTTCCTTTAACCCCATTCATATTGGCCACTTGATAATAGCTAACCATGTTGCCGAACACACAGATGTAGACCAAGTGTGGCTAGTGGTGAGCCCTCAAAACCCATTAAAGCCTGCGGCAAGTTTACTAAACGAATATCAAAGACTGCATCTTGTACAGCTAGCAATAGAAGACAACCCTCAGCTAAAAGCTTCGGACGTAGAGTTTAAACTGCCCAAGCCATCTTACACCATAGATACGCTTGTATACTTAGAAGAGAAATACCCCAATCATCAGTTTAGTATTATACTTGGGGGTGACAGCTTTAGCAATATTGGCAAGTGGAAAAACGCAGATGTGCTTCTGAAAAACTACCAGCTGATTGTTTACCAAAGACCAGAATTTGCGCCAACAAACAGCCCTGCAAATAAAAATATAACAGTTCTGAACGCTCCTTTATTAGACATTTCAGCAACAACTATTAGACAGTATATTAAACAGGGGAAAAGCATTCAATACTTGGTTGCAAACAAGGTGCGTGAAGAAATTGACAAAAACAGATACTATAAATAAAGGGTGCGGTGAGTAAGAGATTCGAACTCTTGATACAGTTTCCCGTATACACACTTTCCAGGCGTGCTCCTTCAACCACTCGGACAACTCACCAATAAATTGGGCAACGAAAATAACGCTTCAATAACTAAGTGCAGATATAAACTTTACTTTACAGCATTTTACATTTGTTAAACGGCGAATTACATAACAGCATCAGGAATACATTTGTACTACAAATAAAAAGGCATGAACGAAAAATTTGTAACAAGACTATCAGCAGAACTTAAAGAAATTGAAGGTGCGGGACTTTTTAAAAAAGAGCGCATTATAACAAGCGAGCAAGGTGCTGAAATCATCGTAAACAGAAAGACTGTTTTAAACTTTTGTGCCAATAATTATCTTGGTCTATCATCACACCCTAAAGTAATTGAGGCTGCCCACAAAGCAATAGACACACATGGCTATGGCATGAGTAGTGTACGTTTCATTTGCGGTACGCAAGACATACATAAAGAACTTGAACAGAAGATTGCCAGCTTTTTAGGTACAGAAGATACCATATTGTATGCAGCGGCTTTTGATGCAAATGGTGGTGTGTTCGAACCCTTGTTCAACGAAGAAGATGCCATCATTAGTGATACACTGAACCATGCAAGTATTATAGATGGTGTGCGCTTATGCAAAGCACAACGCTATCGCTATGAGCATAATAACATGGATGATTTGGAGCAAAAGTTACAAGCATCGGCACATTTGCGTAGCAGAATAATAGTAACAGATGGCAGCTTTAGCATGGATGGCACGATAGCACAACTTGATAAAATATGCGACCTAGCCGATAAATACGATGCGATTGTGATGATAGACGAGTGTCACTCATCTGGCTTTTTGGGTAAAACAGGCAGAGGTACTCATGAGTACAGAAATGTAATGGGTAGAATAGATATTATTACAGGTACATTGGGTAAAGCACTAGGCGGTGCAAGTGGTGGCTTTACATCTGGTAGAAAAGAGATTATAGAAATTTTGCGTCAGCGTTCAAGGCCTTACCTATTCTCTAATACGGTAGCACCAAGTATTGTAGGCGCTTCTATTGCTGTACTTGATATGCTTACAGAAACAACAGAACTGAGAGATAAACTTGAATATAATACCAACTACTTTAGAACTAAAATGACCGAAGCGGGTTTTGACATAAAACCTGGTGACCACCCTATTGTACCTATCATGCTATATGAAGCAACGGTAGCTCAGCAGTTTGCAGCCGCTTTACTAGAAGAGGGTATTTACGTAATTGGTTTCTTCTTTCCTGTTGTGGCAAAAGGATTAGCTCGTATTCGTGTACAATTGAGTGCAGCACACAATCAAGAACACTTAGACAGAGCTATTGCTGCCTTTATAAAAGTTGGTAAAAAACTTGACGTACTAAAATAAACTTAAGCACTTGCCTTACTAATTTTTAATTGCAAAGAAGGACTTGCCTTAATAATAATATTCGCTTTAATTTCTGGTGCTTTGTTAGAGGTGGTTTCAAAGTTAAACACCTTTAACAAAGCACTAGTTATTGTTTGTATTTGGTAATCCGCTAAGGCCATACCAAGGCAAATGCGCTTACCTTGACTGTATGGTATGTATGCAAATGTTTTACCCTTGAAATTATCTTTCTCAAAATTAGTTATATCAAATTTATCGCCCGACGGCCAAAACGATTTGTGCCTGTGTAGTGCGTAAGAGTTAACAACAACAATGCTTTTAGCTTTTATAAACTTACCCCCAATAATATCCTCGTTAACTGCAACACGAGCTGTAGACCAAACAGGTGCATACAACCGTAGCGACTCTTTAATAGCTAATTGCAATAAAGTTGGTTGCTTCAGCACATCATCATTTGCTGTGGCTGTAACCTTTAATTCGTCTTTTAAAAGTAATTGCAAATTTGGCTGCGCTGCAATATTGTACAATAGCCAAGAAATAGCAGTAGCAGTGGTTTCAAAGCCCGCTAACAAGAAATTGAACAGTTGGTCACGGATATCTTTTTGTGTAACACGACCTTCATTAAACTCGCTGAGCATCAAAGCGAATAAACCAATTGGTTCAAAGTCACCATTGAATAACTCTTGTACGAGCTTATCTGAAAAAGCATTCAGTTTATCTATGTGATGCTGGTGCTTGTTATACGAATAATTAATACCAAGTGGTTTCAAGAAAAATGACTTAGCTTCAGAAACAGCACCAACGTTCCAGCTTGACGCTTCAATGCGTGCATTATACGTGTCAAAAATCTCTTTATAATTAAATGGATAATTTTTACAAACATGACTTCGCAGCATAATTTGCAACATCAGTAAATGGATATCGTATTCGATATTAACCACAGGATTTTTAGCAATTGCATCAGACCATTTAGCTATAAATTGATGGATTTCTTCTTGCAAAACAGGTAATGTGCTTTCGATGGCCGTAGGCGAAAACAAACTCTTTAATAGCTTATGTTGAAATTCCCAATCGCTTCCTTCACTTATAAAAATACCATTGCCAAGCATTTCTTCTAAGCCTGTGGTAGACATTTTTAAAGCCCTTCCTCTAGAATAGTTGTCTACATTATCTTTTAGCACATGCTTTACATAGTCAGGATGGTTTAAGAAGATGATGCTACGCATATCACCAATCTTAAAGGCAAAAATATCGCCGTAGCTTTCTACCATTTGATAGATAGCTTTCAAGGGATTTTTAAGCATACTAAAAGAATGGTAAGGAATTTTATACCAAGGAATATTATTAGGTGCCTCTACCATTACTATAATTTAAAATTTTCTACTTGAAAAACGAACTCACGAATTAATCTTGCTAGCATTGGTCCATCACTTATTAGATGATCTAACGATAACGTAGCGCCTACAATATTTGCATTAGGCTTTTGTGGCTCAATACTTTTAACATCCATAAAAGTACCAATGAACATACCTACTGAATGAAAATGCGTAGGCAACCCATAAGATATAACACGAGTATTGCCACTGTGAATAGTAGAGCTGAAATAGACATTGCCTACGTAACTCTTTCTAATTAAAGGATTACGCATTGTTCTGCGATAAAACAAGCGCCTTAAAAAACCAGGAAAACGCATAAAGAAACGCTCAGCCTTTGTAAAGGTTTTCTGCATTTGTAGCATCTTCTTTAAATCTTCTTCAAGTTCTAAAATTGATTTTTTATTAACCCGCCTAATGATTTTGTACCAGATAATTTTCTCGCCATCTTGCTGTAGCTCGAAGGGAAAAAATACGTCAGCTTCTTCAAATTGATAGTATTTGTTGCCTTTGCCTACCATAGCAAACGCATCTTTGTATTTATCTAGTGCTTGCGCAAAACAGTACAACAAACAAGCTAAAATAGAGACGTTTAGATTCTGTTCTTTCTTGGCTACTTTAATTTGCTGCCTAATGTGCGCAATGTCTATTTGAAAAAGACCATGCATCAAATTGACATACTTATTAAATGCAGCTATGTCTGCTACAATTTTTTTGTCAATAGGAAAGTCTTTAACCGTATACTTTTTGTCAGACATTGTTACACAATTCAGAAGATGAAATTTAAGATGCCAAACTTACTTGCAATTTAATAGATTTGGTAGCTTTGATGATAATGTTGGGATTAATTATCGGTTTTTTATCATCCACAGTTGCAAAATGAAATGAGTTAAGCAAGTGTGGTATAATGATCATCATTTGATAATCTGCCAAAGCCCTACCAATGCACATACGCTTGCCTTGCCCAAAAGGTATGTACACAAAATTTTTACCTTTTAAATTGTCTTTCTCAAAATTATCAATATTGAAAGCATCTGCATTTTGCCAAAAATCTTTATGCCTGTGCAAAGCATAAGAACTAATAAGCACAAGAGTTTTAGCGGGTATTTGATAACCGTCTATTACATCATCAGCAATTGCTTCACGAGCATAAGACCATACGGGTGGATACAACCGCAAAGTTTCTTTAATTACCTTTTCAAGTATAGGAAATTGTTTTGCAGGTGCGTACATAATTTCTTCTTTAACCAATTCTTGTATAGACTGATGTGCGGCTAGATTGTAAAAGGTAAATGTGATGCCTGTAGAAGTAGTATCGAAACCTGCGAATAAAAAATTGAGTAACTGGTCTTTAATATCTTGCTTGGTTACTGTGCCACTATTGTAATCAATTAACATCGTTGCAAACAAACCATTTGGCACAAAAGCACCTTGCAGCAAATCTTCTATCAATTCATCTACAAAAGCCATTAACCATTCAAGCGATTGTTGCGGTTTATTATAATGATATTTTACACCCAAAGGCTGTAGTAAAAATGCTTTTAACTGTGCCAAGAATATTTTCTTAGAATTAGAAGCATTCATGAAGCTTTTGAGCGTTGCCAAAATATCGCTACAAGGAAAAACAATATTGCTACAAACATGCGTACGCAACATGATACGCAACATGAGTAAGTGCATTTCTTGTTCAACATCTATTATTGCTGACTTTGTAACTTGCTGTTGCCAACGCTTAGTAAGCAATGCTAATTCTTCTTCAATTATGGGTAAAGTACTTGCAATAGATGTGGGTGAAAATAAATTGCGCAGCATTTTATGTTGTTGTTCCCAATCTTCACCATCACTCATAAAAATACCGTTACCTAGCAAATCTTGCAAGGCACTAAAAGAAGGTTGCTTAACCGCTTTGCGGCGAGAATAATTATCCTGGTTGTCTTTTAAAACATGCTTTACATAATCTGGATGATTTAGAAAAACAATAGACCCAATTTTAGAAATCTTCAACGAAGCAATATCACCGTACGTATCTACAATATCCGAAATGGCTTTTAAAGGATTATTGACCAAACCAAAACCATACTTAAAAAGCTTTGTTGATGTTATTGTTGGTATTTGCTTTTCTGCTGTTGACATGTGTAATAATCTTTCTTGTAACAGTTACATTTGCACCACTAAAATTTTTCAATGAGATACACATCATTCACACTGTTAAAAGTAATTACAAGTATAGCACTTATCAGCGTAATTGCTGCTTGCAGCCCAAATAATGTTACAATTGATAACGACTTAAAACCCTTATTCGATAGCAGCAAAGTGATAGGCAGCTTTGCTATGTTTGATAATGGTACAGGACAATTTACTATTTACAACCTGAATCGTTACAAAGACACAGGCTTTTTACCAGCATCTACTTTTAAAATTGTGAACAGCTTAATAGGTATAGAAACTGGTAAAGTTGTTAACGAGAAAATGGTGATAAAATGGGATGGAAAAATTAGAACTTTTGGCAACGGCGATACTGCCAAAAACTGGAACAAAGACCTTACCATGGCTGAAGCATTTGAATACTCAGCCGTACCTTACTACCTAGAAGTAGCTAGAAGAATAGGTAGAGATACCATGCAGGAATACTTAGATAGTATGCATTATGGCACAGCGAAAATTAAAACAGCCATTGATTCTTTTTGGTTAGATAATTCATTGAAAATTACAGCTGACGAACAACTAGGCATTGTGAAAAAATTATACTTCTACCAATTAGGCTTTCAACGTAGAAGCCAAGAGATTGTAAGAAAAATGATGATTCGTGAAAATAATACCAACTATACATTAGCATACAAAACAGGCCTTGGTACTACAGAAAAAGGTACGCAGCTTGGTTGGGTTGTTGGTTGGGTTGAAGAAAATCATCACCCATACTTTTTTGTGTTAAATATAGAAGGTGCGAAAGATCTACCAATGAACAACTTACGTGTTAATATGCTAAAACGCATTTTAAAAGGCTACGGCTTTTTTGAAGGTAAAAAATAGAGAGCCCCAACCCTAAAGGGAGTTATTAACAAGCCGCAAAGATTTTTGCGGCTTGTTAATTTTTACTAAGAATGCAACGTACATAAAGCTAGAAACTATGTAACCTGTAACTTGCAACCATTACATGCTTCAATTTCAATACATAGAATTCTTGTTTGGGTTAGCTATTTTATTACCATTAGTGGGGTTATTTCTATTTGTACTACGCTGGAAAAAAAGGAAGCAACAACAACTTGGCGATATTAGATTGGTTGCTCAATTAACAAGCAACTATTCGCATAAAAAATATCGACTAAAAATTGTTGCAATAATTGTGTGCATTGGGTTATTAATACTGAGCGCTGCAAATTTGCGCAAGCCCTTATCACCAAAGGGTTCTGCAACAAAAGGTATAGATGTAATGATAATGCTAGACGTGAGTAAAAGCATGTTGAGTGAAGATGAAAAACCAACAAGGTTAGACAAGGCTAAACAATTGATTTACCAACTAACAGACCAATTGCAAGGTAATAGAGTTGGTTTGATTGTGTTTGCTGGTCAAGCTTATTTACAAATGCCATTAACAGCAGATGCTGCGGCTACAAAAATGTTTGTAAGCAATGCTAACACAGATGTGGTGAATCTTCAAGGCACAGTCATTAGCGAAGCACTAACGCTTTGCAACAATAGCTTAGAAATCCAAGAGAAAAAATATAAGTCCGCCATTTTGATAACCGATGGTGAGGACCACGATGAAAAAGCTATAGAAACAGCCAAAACACTAGCGGATGCAGGCGTGGTATTGCACACAATAGGTGTAGCTAGTGTAGAAGGCACACCCATAATAGAAGCAGGTACCAACGACTATAAAAGAGATATTAGCGGACAAACGGTGATAACTAAATTAAACGCTGAATTGCTGCAACAACTTGCCAAAACAACAGGTGGTACTTATCACACATTAAATAATACAAATGAAGTAAGTACACAATTGATAAACACCTTAAATGAGATGGAAACAAAACCTATTGACAACAATGGCTATGTAGATTATCAATCGTACTATACCATATTTTTAGCTATCGCAGTAATATTATTACTTGTAGAAACATTTGTAAGTGAAACTAAATTACAATTCAGTTGAGAATAACTTATGCCATATTAGGTCTCTTGCTTAGTAGCGTAACATTTGCCCAAAAGGCAAATAATACTATTATTAAAGCCAATGAGTTGTACAAAAAAGGGGATGTAAAAAACGCTGAAGCCGTTTACAACGAAGCTTTAAAAATTGATAGCAAAAACACGGCGGCATTATTTAACAAAGGCAATACCTTATTTAAGCAAAACAAATACAATGATGCAGTTAAGCAATATCAAACAACTGCTGAAACATCTACCGATGCTGAATTGCAAGCCAAGGCTTATTACAACAAGGCAGTAGCAGAAATTAAACAACAGCTATATCAGCAAGCCATACAATCGCTAAAGCAATCGCTTAAACTGAATAATAACGATGAGCAAGCAAGGGAAAATTTACAAAAACTTTTAACTGAAATAAACAGACAAAAGCAACAACAGCAGCAGCAAAAACAAGAACAACCACCTAAAGAAAAGCCATTAACCAAAGAAGAAGCTGCCAAACAACTAGAAATGCTACGCAACGAAGAGAAACGATTACAAAAAGAAATACAACAACAAAAGAATAAACCTAGCAAAAACGAAAAAGATTGGTAAGGATTAATCTGCTTGTATCAAAACATTTACTAACCAAGATTGTAAATTTGTACAATCATTAGCAAAAAGCACATCATTTAATTATCACATTGTATCATGCAACTATACACTAACTCATTAACACAATA
>JAAFHG010000073.1 GCA_013297585.1 Chitinophagales bacterium | reverse complement strand
TGGTGATGGTATTGGTCAGGAAGTAACTGCTGTAGGTAAACAAGTTTTAGACAAAATAGCTGCTAAATTCAACCATGAGTTTACATACGATGAAGCCTTAATTGGCCACGTTGCTATTGAAGCTACTGGCAATCCTTTGCCCGAAGAAACTTTGGTAAAAATGAAAGCCTCTGATGCTATTTTGTTTGGTGCTGTTGGTCATCCAAAATACGATAACGACCCTACTGCAAAAGTGCGCCCTGAACAAGGTTTATTGAAAATGCGTAAAGAATTAGGCTTGTATGCAAATCTTCGTCCTATCAAATTGTTCGATGAATTATTGTCTGCTTCTAGCATTAAACCGGAAATTTTAAAAGGTGCTGATATTTTATTCTTCCGTGAGCTAACTGGCGATATTTACTTTGGCGAAAAAGGCCGCAAAAATGATAACAATACCGCTTTTGACGTTGCAGAATATAGCCGTTTTGAAGTTGAACGTATTGCTCGCAAAGCATTTGATGCAGCTATGACACGTGGTAAAAAATTAATGTCAGTAGATAAAGCGAACGTTTTAGAAACAAGCCGTTTGTGGAGAGAAGTAGTGCAAAAAGTAGCGTTAGAATATCCTGAGGTTGAAGTAACACATCAGTTTGTTGACTCTTGTGCGATGATGTTGATTAAAGATCCAAAACAATTTGACGTAGTAGTTACGGCCAATTTATTTGGTGATATTTTAACCGACGAAGCTTCTCAAATTGCAGGTTCTATGGGTATGTTAGCTTCTGCTTCTATTGGTGATGGCACAGGTGTTTACGAGCCTATTCACGGTTCAGCCCACGACATTACTGGTAAAGGCGTTGCCAATCCTTTAGCGTCTATTTTATCGGCAGCCTTGTTGTTAGATATCTCTTTTGGTCTTAAAGCTGAATCAGAATTGGTTATCAGCGCTGTTGACAAAGTATTGAAAGAAGGCTACAGAACACGTGATATTGCCGATGCAAATACACCTGCTGACAAACTATTAGGTACAGCAGCCATGGGTGCAGAAGTATTGAAATTTTTATAAGCCATTTATGATAGTTATGCCGCCTCAAAGCCTTTGGCTTTGGGGCGGTTTTGTTTTATGTAACCAGCTTTGGAACCACTATTAAGTTATTACGCAAAGTTTATTATAATTTTCTATGTAGTAATAAACGCTTAATCAACAATTCCACTTTCAGTAAAAGTATTGTTACTAGTGTTATTACATTGCAGTATTATGCACGCACACTTCAGTGCATTTTGATACAAAATAATCAGCAATGGCAAGCATTATAGACTTAGTAGGCAACACGCCTATAGCAGAATTACAATACATCAATCCTAACCCAAACGTTAAAATATTTGCGAAGCTAGAGGGCAATAATCCTGGTGGCAGTGTAAAAGATAGAGCCGCACTAAACATGATTCGCAGCGCCATGGAACGTGGCGATATTAATAGCAACAGCAAACTAATAGAAGCAACAAGCGGCAATACTGGTATTGCGCTAGCAATGATAGCTAGTATGTATAAAATTTCTATAGAACTGGTAATGCCAGCCAACTCAACTAGAGAACGTACCCTTACTATGGAGGCCTTTGGTGCTAAAGTAACCTTGCTAGATAATATTGAAGCTTGCCGCGATTATGCCGAAGAAAAAGGCGCTAGTGGTGCGTATTTTTTACTCAACCAATTTGCAAACCCGGATAATTATTTAGCGCACTACAAAACCACAGGACCAGAACTTTGGAGAGATACCAACGGACAGATTACCCATTTTGTAAGTAGTATGGGCACTACAGGTACTATTATGGGTACATCTATGTTTTTAAAAGAAAAAAATCCAGAGATACAACTTGTGGGTTGCCAGCCAACAGAAAACTCATCTATACCTGGTATTAGGCGCTGGCCCATTGAGTATTTACCCAAAATATTTGATGCAAGTAGAGTAGATAGAACCATTGATGTATCGGAAGAAGATGCAACAACTATGGCCAGAAGGCTTGCAAAAGAAGAAGGTATTTTTGGCGGTATGAGCAGTGGCGGTGCCGCTTGGGTAGCTGTAAAATTGGCTCAAGAATTAAAAAGCGGCACTATTGTATTTATTTGTTGCGACCGTGGCGATAGATATTTAAGCAGTAATTTATTTGGTTAGTCAATTGCTCTTGGTTGCTACCAAGGGCTTATTTTACCACATAGTTTTATTTAGAAAAAACATAGTAGTTGTTGGGCTACACAAAAATTAGGCACAAAAGGCTAGTAACAATAATAAAGCCTTATTTAAATTAATTGTTACTAAGGCTATATGCCTATTGTGCCTATGTGATAGTAGCTTATTTTTTTAATAAAAAAGTGATAGTAAAACATTGGTTATCATCAGATGGCTGTAACGTCATGCTACCACCAATTACATTAAGCCTTTCTTTAATAGGCATTAGATCTGGACTTAAATAATCGGTGTAGTTAGTAGGGGTGGTTACTTCATCTGTTATTTGTAACAATAGCCTATCCGTATTACAAGTTATAGTTGCCAATACAGATGCCAAGCCATCTCTTGTAGCAATATGGCCAAGCCAAAGTTGCACTAGCCTGTAAATATTTATTTTATTGCTATCACCAATTGTGGCATCGTCAATAGCCATATGCAGGGCATGTACCACGTCTAGTTTTTTAAACTGCAATTGCATCAATATTTCTATAGCATTGGTAAAGCCTACATTATTAAAGTCGGGCATAGAATTTGTATATGTAATAACACGTAGCTCCTCTATGCATATTGATAATAATTTTTTACACTCTTGCAGCAATAATTTAGATCCTGTTTTTTCGTACCTATCTATGTACACTTTAGCCGTTGCAACTATTTGCCCCACATTTTCGTGTAGTTCGTAGCTTATGCTGTTACGTTTCTGTTCTTCTACCTCAAAAATTAAGTGCCGCGTTTGTTGTTCATCGGCTATTCGTTTGGCTTCTGCTGCTCTAGTTTGCTTTACTTGATCTGTTTTATCTCTACCGTTTACGTAAATCAATTCAGTTTTTGCATCCCATTGAAAAGACCAAGAAATATACTTTATCGTATCATCTTTACAAATAATTTTACTAAGCATGTTTTCTACTTTGCCCACCACAGGTAACGATAGTAGTAATTGTCTAATATATTCTTTTGTTTTTTTAGGTGCAAGGTCAAGTGCGTTAATGTGCAGCAACTCTGCTTCGGTATAGCCAGAAATAATTGTGGCAGCTTTACTTACATAGCGATAGATACCATTTATTGTCATTACCCCAATTATATCTAGCGATAAAGCGCCAATACTATTAAGAATTTGGTTCTTAATAGAGAGTTCGTCTTGTACTTTTTTATAAGCAGTAATATTGGTAAACGTAACAAGTACATTTAATAAAAAACCACCATTATCAAACTGTGGTTGGGCGTTTACTAATAGCCATATTCTATCCTTAGTTATTGGCCTATGTACCCCCATCACTACATTATTTACTGGCTTTTCTGTAGCAATAGCAATATTAGCGGGGTATTTATTACTAGGAAATTCGCTACCATTTTCATAAATTATGTTCCAACTAGGGTCTATAGATGTTTTACCGTGTAGCTCGTCTTCAGTAAGACCAAGCATTTCTAATGCTGCATTGTTTGATAAAATAGTTTTACCAGTAATATCATGCTTTACAATACCAATACCCAAGTTTTGAATTAATGCTTCGCAATCATTACTTGTGTCTATATCATTATCTAGCGCTAGCATATGCGTTAATTAAGGGTAGCAGCCACACAACGGCTGCACGCAAAAAGCAGCGGTGGACTACAATAAAGATTATTTAAGGGGTAGTGCAAAGTACTGAAATTATTAAAAACCAATAAACAATATTTGCTTCTAAAAAATACTGTACCTAAAGTATTGTAGCACTAAAAGCAATTGCCAACTTTATGTAGCTAAAAAGAACTGTAAAATATTGGCTAGTGCCAAATAAAACAAACCATAGTTTTCAACTATTTAAAGCCTGTTTACAAATGATTCAAGGAAAATAATGGCAGTTTAAAAATCTAATTTTAAACAGGCTCTTACAATAAAAAACTAATTTAGGCAGATAATTATATATTATTATTATTTAATAATATATAAACAATACTAACCAACATACTTTTAGTAGCGACTTACAACAACCACTAGAAAGCCAAGTACCCAATGTGAAAGCAACCAACGAAACTAAACAACAAACCTGCGGCGTACCCGATTTTATTTTTGGCTAAAAAAAGATAACATGTCCTAATTTAACGAGGTTCCTATGGGGTTTTATAACACTACGATAAAACATTGATTTACAAAAAGTTACAACACTTTTTATTTTCTTCCCTGCAAAATAGTCATTCTAGAAACACCTATAATTTTCTCCTCCGCAGCATATGTACATAAGCAATATGCTTTACAAAACATAATGAACTATACAATAAGTAGTAAAAAAAATATTTAAAAACTATTAGTTTTATTAAAATAAAACATTAAACTTGCATTAAATAAAAAGGTGAGAAATACGATATTACTTCCAAATGCTTTCCCTACGCTAATAAACTCTAAGTTTAAACAGCAGCAGGGTGAAGATTTAGCAGCAAATATTATTATTGGCATAACGCTATTGCCATGTTTATTCAAAAGCAGTACGATTTGTTTAACGGTAGCATAATAGCTTAAAACACAATGCAGTAAAAAAACCATTGAGAGCAGTAGTAAAAAAGCAAAGCCCGCAACTAAGGCACCAAAAGCTTAACCCCCTAAGAATGGAATAGTAAGTAAACACTATTCCACTAGCCACCCAAAAGGGTGGCTTTTTTATGCAGTGTATCTAGGCGGCTGCATTAAAACTTATAGGATTTAAGTATTTAGTTCACAAACCTTATTATTACCAACTTTATCAATTGCCCCATGATTTATGTCAGATTAATAAATGACTTCTTGATTGACTTTAGCCACAAGATTTGACCTTTTTGGGGTATTTATTTGGCTAAAGCACAAGGCCAACTGATTTGTAAACTAAATACCTAATTCTAAAAACTTATTTTCAACAACCCTTTGCGATTGTGGTAGTTGTTTGTTTTTTCATTTTTTGAACCTAGTTTTATTTCATGCAAAACCCTAACCTGCTTGCCAAGCCGCATTACCCAATACTAGATGGCCTACGTGGTGTAGCCGCCATAATGGTGGTAATATTTCATTTGTTTGAGGCACACGCTACTAGTAATTTAACTCAAGTAATTAATCATGGCTACTTAGCAGTCGATTTCTTTTTTTTGCTATCGGGCTTTGTTATTGGCTATGCCTATAACGATAGATGGTTAACGCTTTCTACTAAAAATTTCTTTAAACGCCGTTTAATACGCTTACAACCTATGGTAATTATGGGTTCATTAATTGGCGCCGCCTTGTATTATTTTCAAGGGTTCGAGATGTTTCCTATCATTAACCAAGTACCTTTTTGGAAAATGCTACTGATTATGGTAATAGGTTGCACGCTAATACCTGTACCCACCTCTATGGATATAAGGGGCTGGCAAGAAATGCACCCATTGAATGGACCAGGTTGGTCACTATTTTTTGAGTACATCGGTAATATTTTATACGCCTTAGTGGTAAGGCATTTTTCTAAAAGATGGCTGACAATTTTGGTAATTAATTCAGGTATATTTTTATTATACACTGCTGTAACTAGCCATCGTGGCGATATTGTGGGTGGGTGGTCACTTACGGCCGAGCAACTGCATATTGGTTTTGCAAGACTATTGTATCCGTTTTTTGCAGGCTTATTGTTACAAAAAATAGCTAAGCCTACTACTATTAAACACGGCTTTTTATGGTGCAGCTTATTTATTATTGCTGTGCTTTCTTTTCCTAGAATAGGCGGTGCTACACATTTATGGATGAATGGTCTTTACGATGCTGGTAGTATTATTATTGTGCTTCCACTAGTTGTATGGCTAGGTGCAAGCAGCAGTTTATCAGGCAAATATGCTGGCAAAATTTGCAATTTTTTGGGTAATATTTCGTATCCTGTTTACATTACCCATTACCCACTTATATACATATATACAGGCTGGGCAGTACAACACAAAATACCCATAAGCCAAGCTTGGCCTTATGCGTTATTAGTAATGGTAGCAGCTATTACTATAGCCTATGCTTGCCTAAAACTATACGATGAACCCGTAAGAAAATGGCTAACGATACATTGGATGACTAAACAATAAGCTACTATATAGGTGTAACAAACACGCTTTATAATGAGAGCCCGTTAAATATTATTTAATTAAATAACATGTAGAAGATTTTTGAGCGAAACAAGGCACTACCGGTAGTTATGGGCATTACAGCCATAATTTACCACCTACGGCGAAAAATTTAACGAGGTTGCAGCCACAAAGCAGCACTTATTAACCATTGAAATGAACTGGGGTTATTGCAATTGTTGCAAGCCATTAGCAGTAAAAAATATACCAAAGTAATTGCGATGCTTTGCACACAAACTATGTAAATATGTGGTAAAAAACTAATGAACTTATTTGTGTAACAGTTGAAATGTATCGAACAGCGCAGATTGTTTTTCAAAAGAAATAGTACTTATTAAGGCATTATTATAGTAAAAGCAAAATTGATAACGCCCCTCAGGTATATTACTTAAGCGCAATTGCACCATTTGTCCCTTAAAATTACCTTTACGTACTAGTTGACTATTGGCAGCATTTATGATATAACTATAAGTACTATCAATATCGTTATGTTGTACTTCTATCATCATGAATTCAAATACCTTTTGGGTAATTGTAACAGCAGGGGTAGTATTATGCATGGCAAACTTTATTTAGGGGCGTCAATAATGCTGCTATGAAAATAAACGGTGAATGTTACCAAATAATGAATTCGCTAATTATTGCAATTAGCATACTATTAAAAATACATATAATTAAAAGTTTCTTACTTTAATTATCATAACTGTATTATGTAATTTACCCAATACAAGCCTGTATTACCATCACTCCTATGAGCCCTACTACCGAAACAATGGTTTCCATTAGCGACCAAGATCTGAAGGTATCTTTGAGGGATAGATGGAAATATTCTTTAAACATCCAAAAGCCTGGGTCATTAACATGTGACAAGAACAAACTACCCGACCCTATGGCTAATACCATTAACGCTGGCGATACCTGAAAGCTTGCCATTAATGGCGCTAGAATGCCCGCTGTGGTAAGCCCGGCTACAGTAGCAGACCCTAAACTTACTCTTATGGTGGCTGCAATACACCAACCTAGTACCAATGGGTGTACCTGCCAGGTGGTAAACAATTGGGCTACTTGCTGGCTAGCACCACTTTCTACAAGCACTTGCTTTAGTGCACCAGAACCGCCAATAATTAATACCACCATCGCAATATCTTTTACCCCTGCCTCGTACAAGTGCAGCAAATGCCCCATGCTATGCCCTTGGCTTTTGCCCAACGTAATGGTAACAACTATTAATGTTATCAGCATGACAATAGGCGGTTCACTTATCAGCTTGGTATAGCCTGCTAATGGCGCAGTGGCAGGCACTAGCAAGCCCACAACACTGGTAATAGCTAGTAACCCCACAGGTAATAATGCCGAGATAAAACTATTGGCTACACTAGGCAAGCAGCTAGGTAAGTCTTTAGGGGTAAAAGTGTGGCTATTGCTAATGGGTTGAATCTGTTTGAGCGTTTGTGCAAATAATGGCCCTGCAATAATGATGGTAGGTATACCAATGGCAATACCGTAGAGTAAAGTTTGCCCCATACTTGCATGAAACATGGTAACCAAGGTAGCAGGTGATGGATGCGGTGGCAGAAAGCCATGTGCCACCGATAATGCCGCCATCATGGGTAGGCCTACATACACAGCAGGTAGCTTGTACTGGTACACCAATGCAAAAATGATGGGTATAGCTAGCACAAAACCTACATTGTAAAATAAAGGAATGCCAATAATAAAACCCGTACTGACTAGGCCCCATACTAAGTAGCGCTTACCAAATAAACGCACCATTGTATTGGCTATTACTTGCGCTGCACCACTTTCGGCTACTAGCTTGCCCACCATAGCACCAATACAAATAATAATGATAATAGACCCTAGCATATCGCCTATGCCCTTTTGTATAGCAGCCGTAATAGCACTTGGCTGAATACCTAATATCAAGCCTGTAATAATAGATACGATGAGAAATGCAATAAATGGGTTTACTTTTAGCACTGCAATACACAGTATAAGGGATAGTAAACTTGCTAGTAGTATTAGTAGCATAAATAAATAGTCGTTAAAGTTTAAAGATAATAGCAAACCGTATGCGTACAGAAAAAAAGATAGCCATAGTGGTAATGGGTGTAAGTGGTGTGGGTAAAACTACCATTGGGCAAATGCTGGCAACAGCTACTAGCCTACCCTTTTTTGATGGGGATGACTTTCACCCACAAGCCAATATTAATAAGATGGCAGCAGGTGTGCCTTTAACAGATGCTGATAGGCAAGGTTGGCTACTGCAGCTACACCAATTACTACAAGCACAGTTGCTATTACAAGGCTGTGTAATTGCTTGCTCGGCATTAAAGCAGCAATACCGTGATGTATTAAACAATGACTTAGGTGATGCAGTGGTATTTGTGTATTTACAAGGCAGCTATGATGAAGTTTTGCAACGCTTACAACAACGCAAAGGGCATTTTATGCAAGCAGGCTTATTACAAAGCCAATTTGAGACACTTGAACCACCAGTTGAAGCCATTGTAGTATCTATTACAAGAACACCCGAGGCTATTGTAGAAGAAATAACCAACTGCTTAGATTAGCCGTCGTACTATAAATACTTATCATAAATACAAAGGCTGCCTATACAGACAGCCTTCATGTTTAAACCACTGAACGACTATTTAACCAATATTAGAGTGTTCTTTTTTCAACCTTCACATAGTCAACCCACATTTGTGTACTTGAAAGCACATTTATTTGGCTTTCATCTATGTAAGTTTTTGTATCACCTACTGCAACATTTAAAATAAGATTATGATTATTGAAATTATTTAGGTTTAAGTAGGGGATAGAATTAGTGTAAGTAGTAATTGTAACACCATCTATTTTAATAGTAACTTTTTCTACACCGTTAGTATTTGCCCAATAAGAATCGTAAGTATGCCAGCCAGATGTTGTGTAACCAGGCTAGCCATTAGATGTGTATTTTCTTTCGCATGTATTACTAAGCTTGTTAACATCTTTAGTAGTACCATAGAACACATTGCTTTGCGAATAAGTACTGTTGTAAAACTGAAAAGCTTCTAAGATATCTACTTCGCCATTTGTAGGCCAGTTAGTTTCATTAACATGCCAGAAAGCGGGCCAGCAACCATAGCCTGTATTGTAGGCTACTGGTGTAGTACCATTGTAACATAATAGTTTAATTTTTGCGGTGGTATGGTATTCTTCGTTGGTGGCTGGCGAAAAAGCAAAAGAAGATTTTACGTGGCCAGATTGCCAAGCATTGGTACCTGTTTTAGTAGCTTTAATAATTAGCGCACTAAACCCATCTACACTGCCATTAGTTACTGCCGAAGAAGCATACGTACAATAGGTAGAATTGTAATCTTTCCTGTTTGCTTTAGTCCATTGGTTAGTATTGGCAAAATCATCCCAAAATACAGTGTTCCAAGGGCCTACAGCATTTGTGCCAACTGTGTTTACAGGCTCTACATAAGCCTCACTTAAATTTTGTTTTGTACAGCTACATAAGGTAAGTACACCTAAGAGCGTTACGGCAATCGTTTTTTTCATTTCGCAAGTTTTTGTGTGGGGGGAGAAATAAATTTCTGTAAAGAAAAAAGGTGCAAATATTTTAGCAAAAAAAATCTACTACAACGTTGTAGTTAATTAAAAGCATCATTGCAACATTTAAGGCTTACCAAATTCTATGTAAATATTTACTTAGTAAAGTATTTTTTACTTTAAAGATGACTCCCGCACTATTAACGTAGACGGAAAAATATTGTCAATAATTGGCACCCCCCTTTTCTTTTTTTCTAACAATTGAAACAAACTAGCCGCAGCAGCTTTACCTATTTCAAAAGCAGGTTGCGTAACGGTTGTTAGTGCAGGTACTAAAAACGAAGCAGCATCCATATTGCTAAAGCTTACAAATTTTAGTTGTTCCGGCATTTTAATACCAAGGTCTTTACACACTTTGTATGGGTAAAGAGATAAGGTTTCTACGGCTGAGAAAATACCGTCTGGCTTATCCTTACTTTTTAAAATGTCGGCTAAGGTAGATTCTACCACTACGTTATCATTTAGCTCTAGCACCCAATTATCTGCTATGGGCAAATGGTAATCTTTACAAGCTTGTACAAAGCCTTTTTTACGGTACTTGGTATTGGTTTGGTGTAAGAAGCGTGTAATGTGCAATGGCTTTTTGCAGCCTTGTTCTATAAGGTGTACGGTAGCTTTGTAGGCGCTATTATAGTCGTCTGTAGTAATTTTTGTACTTGAGAAAGATTCACCAATTCTATCAAAAAATACCACTTGAATACCTGCTTCTATTAGTGCTTCTATGTGCTGATGGTCTACCGTATTAGAGGCAATACTTAAAATAACACCATCTACCCTACCACTTTCTAAGTGGCGTAAAATAGATTTCTCTTTGTCGTAGTCATCGTGGGTAAGGTAAATGAGCGCATGGTAGTTGTTTTCCTGCGCTACTACTTCTATACCGCTAAACACTTTTGCAAAAAAGTTATTAGATACTTCAGGCACTACAATACCAATGGTTTTGGTTTTGTTTTTGCGTAAGCTGCCTGCGTATGGATGTGGTTGGTAATTGAGCTTTTCGGCTAGTGCTTTTACCTTATCTATGGTAGCTTTACTTATCTCATGGCTGTCTCTTAAAGCACGAGATACCGTTGAAGCTGAAATATTTAATTCTCTAGCAAGCCCTTTAATATCAATCTTCGCCATAATCGTTATGTCTATGCCTTCAAAGTAACGATATTGCTAGTATATATTTTCAAACTAAGCGCTAAAAAAGCAGAATTGTGTTTAAATTTAGATAAATTTTAAGCCGAAAACGTTTCCGCAAAAAAGTTATTCACTACCATTTATTTTAATCAACTTACGCCGCAATTGATTGATACAACCTTTAGTCAAGCATGTGCAAATTATTTTAACTAAAATATCTTCTAATGAGTGCTACTTCCCTAAAAACCTTGCACAGCGTACATTATAACGACGCCAAACATTATACAACACAACAACTAAGAGAACAATTTTTATTAAGCGGTATAGAAAATGACGGTACTATTGAGCTTACTTATATGCACTATGACCGTATGGTGGCTGGTATAGCAAAACCTACTAGCAGCGCACTTACTTTACCTACTTATGTAAACCTAAAAAGTGACTATTTTTTAGAAAGAAGAGAAATAGGCATTATTAATACAGGTAGCGGTAAAGGCACTGTAACGGCAGATGGTACTAGCTATAGCCTAAGCAAGCACGACTGCCTATACATAGGTAAAGGTGTAAAAGAAGTAACTTTTGCAAGTGATAATGCTAGCGAGCCTGCTATTTTCTTCTTGCTATCTACACCGGCACACCAAACCTACCCTACTACTTTAATGACCATAGCAGAAAGCACTGTGCTAGAGCTAGGCGCTAAAGAAACTTGTAACGAAAGAAGCTTGTGTAAATACATACACAACGATGGTATACAAAGCTGCCAACTAGTAATGGGCATTACCATGATAAAAAGCGGTAGTGTATGGAACAGTGTACCACCACATACACACGATAGACGTAGTGAGGTATATTTTTACTTTGACGTAAAAGAAGACCAACGTGTATTTCATATGATGGGTGAACCACAAGAAACAAGGCACTTAATAGTGGCAAACAACGAAGCGATAG
>JAAFHG010000402.1 GCA_013297585.1 Chitinophagales bacterium | reverse complement strand
ACAATGTAATCCACAGAATACGCCTGTATTGTACAGCACAGATGCTTTTGGCTTGTATTATCACTTTACGGCAACAAGTACTAAGCATGTTGTAAAATATTTTAATAAAGTTTCATTATTAGGTAACGATAATGCTATAGAAACTAAGGTATTCACCCAAGATGCTTGCGGTAGTAATAACAAAACAATTGTTGCCTGTGGCGAAACGGATAGTGTTGTACTTAGTAATTTAACTATTGGTCAATTGTACCGCATTTATATGTACAACAACTTGCCAGACAATAGAACAAGCTACCAAGTTGCAGTATTAACAGTGCCTTTAGAAGCCACGAATGATAATTGTAATACTGCCTTAACATTAACCCCCACAGCTAATTGTAATAATCCTACTCAAACTAGTACGTTTGGTGCAACCTCATCTTTACAAACGGCTTGTACTGGCGTAAATGATGATGATGTATGGTTTAAGTTTGTAGCAAGTGCTAGTTCTCATCGTATTCAATTAACTGATATAGCTGCGGTTGTAGGTAATTCTACGCAAATGGTGGTTCAAGCATTTATTGGGCCGTGCAATGCTTTAACAAGTATTGGTGATTGTGTTGCTGGGCAAAATGTGGTAGACATTACCAATCTTACAATAGGTACTACTTATTATTTCAGGGTTTACACTAGCCAAGCAGCAAGTAATGTACTGTTTAAAGTATGTGTAACCAATGTGCCTGCTCCTGCTAACGATGAATGTGTTAATGCACAAAGTGTAGCTGTTTCTAACTTTAATTGCTCACAAACTACTAGTGGAACAACCATTGCGGCTACACAAAGTATGGCAAGATGCAGTGGTACAGGTATTGCAGCCGTTAACGATGTTTGGTACAAGTTTACTGCAACTAGTACAGTACACAATATTCATATTTCTTCTGACCATTATGTAGAATTGTTTGATGGTAATTGCGGCAGTTTACAATCTATTACCTGCGGTTACGAGAGCATTAATAGTAATCAGCTTACAATAGGCAAGCAGTATTTTGTACGTGTATATCAAAGTATTTCGCCTAATAATTTTACCATTTGCGTTTCTACACCGCCACCTGCACCAAGTAACGATTTGTGTATTAATGCACAAACTTTAACATTGTCAAATAATACCACCAATAATTGGTTTGAGGGAACAACCATAGGCGCTTTGCGTGATACTGGCACATGCTTTAGTGCATCTGATGATATGGTACAAGATGTATGGTTTAAGTTTACAGCTACATCTAGTAAAACAATAATAGATTTTGAAAATATTGTGTATCCACAAACCAATACTAATGGTAGCCTAAACATACAACTGTACAATGGTACTTGTAATAATTTGCAATCTATTACTTGCGCTAGTAATGTACAAAGTGGGCAATTACTAAACACCGTCATTGGCACACAATATTTTGTACGCATATTTACAACTGCTGCAAGTAGTGCAGGTGGTGCCAACTTTAAAGTCTTGGTACGTAACGTAATAGTACCTACTAACAATGAACCTGCAACCGCAATTACATTAACCCAAAATATTGTGAATATTTCTACTAAAGGTATGGTAGAGGGGGCAACGCCAACATCTACAAACTGCTCGGGAAGTTTAGATAACGATGTTTGGTTTAAGTTTATAGCTACGAGTACCAATACCGAAATAAATTTTACAGCAAATAACAGTATTGCTCTTAGCTACCAAGTATTAGATTCTAGTTTAAATAACATTGGGTGCTTTACCAATTTGGTAACCACAGTAATTGGTAAAACGTATTACATACGTGTGTGGGATGTTAACACAAGTTTTAGCCCTGCTTTGGGTGTAAATGCAACCTTTGGTATTGGTGTAAGTGGTGGTTTACCTACCACAACTGTGTACAATGGTAGTTTTAATAATTGTGAGGCAAATGCAGCACTAGTGTCTACAGGTTCACAAAAATGGTTAACAGTTACTAAAAATGGCAGCTTGGTATTTTCAATTTTTGATAGTGAGCCGATGGGAAATATTGCTAGCAACGTTTACATAGCTAACCCAGCCAATAATATTAGAACCGATGTAAATGGTACAGAATACCTTGATAGAAATTTTGCAATTGTACCACAGCAACAACCCACGAATGCGGTTAAAGTAGCTTTTTATTTTACAGAACAAGAATGGAACAAATTTTTGGCTGCAAATGATTTAGATAGTAACGATGTGGTAGATGTTTCTAATATTAAAATCACAAAGTTCAATGCCAATAATTGCAATTTCGCTTTACTTGGCGGTATTGGTTCACTTATAAGTCCTACTAGCTATGGGCAAATTGGGGCAAACTATTATCTAATATTTGAGTTACCGTCTTTCTCATCTTTCTTCTTCAACGGTGGTAATACTGCTTTAAATAGCACAAGTACTTTACCTGTGGTGTGTACACAATTTGATGCAAAACAGATACAAAACAGTGTTCGCCTTACATGGGTAACTACGCAAGAAGTAAACAATTTGGGCTTTAATATTGAACGAAGTAAAGATGGTATCAACTTTGAAACAATAGGTCATGTTGGTGCCGCAACTTCAAGTAATAGCAATCATACCTATAAGTTTTTAGATACACAAATTGCAAGTGCAGCTACCTATTATTACAGAATTAAGCAAATTGATAAAGATAATCGTAGCACATTTATTTGCACAACCAAAAGTGTTCAATTAGTTAATATTGCATCAGGTATAAGTATTTTTCCAAATCCATCTGCCAACTATTTTACTCTTTCAAGTAATTATAGCAGTAATGACAAAGCAACGCTGAAACTGACAGATATAAATGGACGAATACTTTTGCAAACAAATATTACTAGTAGCAATCAACGAGTAGATATAAGCCAATTGCAGCCTGGTACCTACATAGTTACTGTTACTTTAAGCACCGCAGTTAAAAATATTAAGCTTGTGAAACAATAAATAAAAATTGAATACAAAAAGCCTTGCCACATTTGTTGGTAAGGCTTTTTTGTTGCTTGTAAGTGCTGCGCTTATTTTTGCGGTATGAATAGGCAAGCCTTAGTACAAGCAATAGCAGACAAGCAATCGTATTTATGTGTAGGTTTAGATACAGATATTACCAAACTACCCAAGCACTTGGAGCAGCACCCAAATGCTGTTTTTGAGTTTAATAAAGCTATCATTGATGCCACGAAAGATTACTGCGTAAGCTATAAAATCAATACAGCTTTTTACGAAGCTATGGGGTTAAAAGGTTGGGCCGCAATGGAAGAAACCCTACATTATATACCTGATACACATTTTAAAATTGCAGACGCTAAGCGAGGTGATATTGGTAACACATCTAGCCAATATGCCAAAACTTTTTTTGAAGTGTTGCCTTTTGACGCCGTTACTGTTGCGCCATATATGGGTGAAGATAGTGTGCGACCATTTCTTGAATATGAGGATAAATTTACAATAGTTTTAGGTTTAACTTCCAACAAAGGGGCTAACGATTTTCAAAAACTGATTGTAAGTAATACCGCCAAAGATGCAAGCCTTGTACCAACTATTTT
>JAAFHG010000159.1 GCA_013297585.1 Chitinophagales bacterium | reverse complement strand
GCTGATTGAAAAGCATTTACCCCTACAATTATTTTCTCTCCACTTTCTATCCCACGTTGATATTCGTAAGCACTACGAGCAATTTCGTCTTGCATAAAACCTTGCTCAATTGCTGCAACGCTACCGCCCATCGCATCAATTTTAGCTATTAAAGCCAAGGCTTTCGCTTCTACTTCTGCTGTTAAGTTTTCTACAAAATAACTACCTGCTAGTGGGTCTACAGTATCGGCAACACCACTTTCAAAAGCCACAATTTGTTGTGTCCGTAACGCAATTCTTGCGGCATCTTCAGTGGGTAGGCTCAACGCTTCGTCAAAGCCATTAGTGTGTAAGCTTTGCGTACCACCCAATACTGCGGCTAATGTTTGCAAAGTAACTCTTGTAATATTATTCTGCGGTTGCTGTGCTGTTAAGGTACTACCACCTGTTTGTGTATGAAAGCGCAACATCATGGCTTTTTCATCTGTTGCGCCAAGGTCACGCATCATTTTTGCCCAAATGCGTCTTGCAGCTCTAAACTTAGCTACTTCTTCAAACAAATTATTGTGTGCATTAAAGAAAAACGAGAGTCTTTTGCCAAACACATTAATGTCTAAACCCCTTGCCTGTGCAGCTTGTACATAGGCTTTACCATTGCTTAATGTAAAGGCTATTTCTTGCACAGCAGTACTGCCAGCCTCACGAATATGATAACCAGAAATAGAAATGGTATTCCATTTTGGAAGTTCTTTTGCACACCATTTAAAAATATCGGTGATGATGCGCATAGAAGGTTTTGGCGGGTAAATGTAAGTACCTCTAGCAGCGTATTCTTTTAAAATATCGTTCTGTATGGTACCTGTAATTTTAGTTAAATCTGCACCTTGCTGTTTTGCTAAAGCCACATAAAATGCTAGTAAAATAAAGCCTGTAGCATTGATGGTCATAGAAGTGCTTACATCTTCTAGTTTGATGCCAGCAAATAAGCGTTGCATATCTTCTAGACTATCAATGGCCACACCTACTTTTCCAACTTCGCCTTCGGCTAAAGAATGGTCGCTATCGTAACCAATTTGTGTAGGTAAATCGAAAGCCACACTTAAACCACTTACACCTTGACTAAGTAAATAATGGTAGCGCTTGTTACTTTCTTCAGCAGTAGAAAAACCAGCGTATTGGCGCATTGTCCATAACTTACCACGGTACATATCTGGTTGAATACCACGGGTAAATGGAAATTCGCCTGATAGCTCTGTTACAGGTTGCAGGTTGCTAGTTGCTGGTGTATAAATTGGTTGTATTTCAATACCTGAATCAGTCACTATTTTTTTCATGGCAAGCGTTTTACTTCGAGTGCTTTTAAAATACTCCCCTTCAGGGGTCGGGGGCTTACAACAACTTCTTAGCTTCAAAGCTTAATGCTTCTGCTACTATTTCGTGTAAGTTGCCACGCTGGTCTGTCATCACGTACTCGAGTACGCGTCTGTTTAAATCTAAGCCCGTTGCATTTGCTGGTAAGCCGGCTGCAATTTGATTTACTGCAAGCATATTTTGCTCTTTCAAATTTTTCACAGCATCCCAAGCGGCAGGGCTTACATAAATCTGTTGTGTGATATTGTAATCGAATTCTTCTCTAATAGCTTGTAGCAATAGCATTTGCATATCTCTAGCGCCAATTTCTGGCACATTTACTCGGCTTACAACGTTAGGCAATGCAATACGATTGGTAAGTAATAACAATCTTTCGTAAGCTTGTAGTTGCAAGGTTTTAGAACCATTATCAACCGTTTCATTTTTCTCATCTTTGGCTGCGCCTTTGCGTTGCAAATACATTAATCTAGCAGCTACACCACACACAATAGCGGCAAAACAAACCCCAACAATTATCGTTAAATCATCCATTGATAACATTTTTATCTTACAAAAATAGCGGAAACACTAACGTTTGTTCGTAATGATATTTTCCTTTTACCGATAATGAGAATGCTTGTTAAGAGCCTGTGTTTTTTACCTTTGCACAAATAATTGTGAGTATGGAAACAATAACAACATCACCGGTAAAGCTTACAGAAAGCGCTATCAACGAGATAAAACGTTTATTGAACGAGGAAGGTTTTGATCAATCGAAACAATTACGCATTGGTGTAAAAGGTGGCGGTTGCAGCGGTATGACATATGTATTAGGTTTTGACGATGCTACTGAACAAGATGAACGATACGAAAGTGGCGGTGTTAGTTACGTAATGAATCCTAGCCATCAGTTGTATTTGTTTGGTATGGAGGTAGATTGGCAAGGAGGCCTTAATAGTCGTGGCTTTACGTTTAGCAACCCTAATGCAAGTAAAACCTGCGGTTGTGGTACATCATTTAGTGTGTAAATGTTTATCGTAAAATAAATTAATCAAAATCCCTCTATGCTTTTTGCTAGAGGGATTTTTTATTGCAGCATATTTGTAATAACTGAAAGGATAAACGATAGACGCAAACATTTTTACACCAACCAATGACCATTAATTTACCACATAGCAAAACTGTAATTATTGTTGTAGGGCCTACAGCCGTGGGTAAAACAGCATTATCGTTACAGTTGGCACAACATTTTAAAACCGCTATTATTTCTGCTGATAGCAGACAATGTTTTAAAGAAATGAGCATTGGTACAGCTAAACCGTCGCAGGAAGAATTGGCGCAAGCCACACATTATTTTGTAAACTCGCACAGCGTACACGATGAGGTAAATGCAGGTGTGTATGAGCAATATGCATTGAATGCCTGCGACGAAATATTTGTCAATAACAATGTAGCCATAATGGTTGGTGGTACAGGTTTGTACGTTAAAGCTTTTTGCGAAGGCATTGATATTATGCCAATTATTCCTGCCGAAATAAGAGCTAGTATTATTGAACAATATCAAGCAAATGGGCTTGAATGGTTGCAGCATGAATTACAAACAAAAGATCCGCTTTTTTGGGAAACAGCCGAACAGCAAAACCCGCAACGTTTAATGAGAGCATTGGAGGTATTTGAAACTACGGGCAAATCTATTAACGATTACAGAAGCAATATTGCAGTTGAAAGACCTTTTAACATTGTGAAAATAGGGTTAGAAATGCCAAGAGAATTACTGATAAAAAACATCAACTTGCGGGTTGATGCCATGATGCAATCAGGTTTATTAGATGAAGTAAAAAGCTTGCAAGCTGTACAACATTTGAATGCCCTGCAAACTGTTGGGTATAAAGAATTATTTGCTTACATACAAGGCGATTGTGACCTAGCGACTGCCATTAACCAAATAAAAATAAATACAAGACAATATGCTAAAAGACAAATGACTTGGTTTAAAAAAGATACAGAGATTTATTGGTTGACAAATAACAAAAATGTAGGTGTAGATGTACAAACTTTATTAGCAGAAATGGGTTTAGCATAGGGGAAATGGTTGTTGGTATAAAATTTTAACCTATTGGCAATAGCGCTACTATGTTTGACCTATAAATAACACCAATGAAACAAACGCATCAACTCGCTAAAACTACTGCGCTATTATTAGGTTTTGTAACTGGCTTTGTATTTTTATTAGCCTTTTTTATAGGTTTAGGTATTGCAATAGAATCCATTTTTATAGTAGGTGTATTTTTTGTTACACTACTTGTAATAATTGCAATGCTTATTGGTAGCACTAAAGAAATAACTCAATAAATAAAAATCAATCATTCATCCTAAAACACAAATAGATAACACATGAAAAAATGGCTATTGATGGTTTCTGCTGGTATCTGCATAAGCAGCGTATCATTTGCACAAACCAAACAAATTCAGTTTGAAAAGTACACTTTGCCCAATGGCTTAAAAGTGATTTTACACCAAGACAAATCAGCCCCTGTAGTGGCTGTATCTGCTTTGTACCATGTAGGTAGCAAAAACGAAGACACGGCTCGTACCGGCTTTGCACACTTTTTTGAACACCTAATGTTTGAAGGTAGTGAGTATGTAAAACGTGGTGATTTTGACAAGTATGTTTCTAACGCTGGTGGTTACAACAATGCAAATACCACACAAGATAGGACTTACTATTTTGAATTGTTTCCAAGCAATCAATTTGCACTTGGCCTATGGCTTGAGAGCGAAAGAATGTTACATGCAAAAATTGAAGACATTGGCGTAAACACACAAAAAGAAGTCGTAAAAGAAGAAAAACGCCAACGTGTAGATAATCAACCTTATGGTTCTATAATTGGTAATGTATTTAGCCGTGCTTTTAAAGTGCACCCTTATCGTTGGCAGCCAATTGGTAGTTTAGAGCATTTAAGCCGCGCTAAACTGCAAGACTTTAAAGACTTCTACGCTAAGTTTTATGTGCCTAATAACTGCGTATTGAGTGTAGCGGGCGATATTGATATTGAGGCCACTAAAAAAGTAATTAACGATTATTTTGCAAGCATACCAAAAGGCACTGCAGAAATACCAAGACCAAATATAGTAGAGCCGCCATTAGGTGGTGAAGTAAGAGACGTAATTGAAGATAATATTCAATTACCTGCGGTAATACAAGCTTACCGTGCACCAAAACAAGGTAGCGATGAATACTATGCTTTTAACGTATTAAGTACTATTTTATCTGGTGGTAGTTCGTCTCGTTTAAATAAAACCATTGTTGATGAAAAACAATTAGCTGTAGGTGCTGGCGCATTTAACTATGCTTTAGAAGATGCTGGCTTGTTTATCACTTTTGGTATTGCCAATGCAGGTGTAAAACCTGAGGTTTTAGAAACGAACATCGATTCTGTAATTAACGCTGTAAAAGCGACTTTGGTAGGCGAAAGAGAGTTTCAAAAAGTTAAAAATCAAACGACAACTGAGTTTGTAACACGTAATGCTACCATGCAAGGTATTGCTGAAACATTGGCTAATTACGAGGTGTATTTTGGTGATGCCAATTTGATAAACACAGAGTTAGCCAAGTTTAATAAAGTAACCCGTGAAGACTTATTAAACGTAGCTAAAAAGTACCTTAACAAAGACAACCGTGTGGTATTGTATTATGTACCAAAAGGCAGCAAAAAATAGTTTATTAAGTTTAAAAAGTTTGATTAAAAACATCCATTAAATAATAACAATGAAGAAGATATTATTATACACCTTATTTGCGCTACCAATGGTGGTAATGGCGCAAGTAGATAGAAGCAAAGCACCCAAACCAGGGCCAGCACCAGCAGTAAAAATTAGCGAACCAGCCATTTTTACTTTACCAAATGGCTTAAAAGTATTTGTGGTACAAAACACCAAATTACCAAGAGTTTCTGCTACGCTTACCATTAACAGAGAATCGCTTATTGAAGGTAATAAAGCAGGTTTAACCACCATTACTGGCGATTTATTGCGTCGTGGTACTAGCAAGTTAAAAAAGGCTGAACTAGATGAAGCTATTGACTATTTAGGCGCAAGCATAGGTACATCATCTACAAGTGTAAGTGGTAGCTCGTTAAGCAGCAATTTTCCTAAAGTAATAGAATTGATGAGCGACATTGCGTTGCGCCCTGCTTTTCCTGCTGATGAACTTGAAAAAATTCGCAAACAAGCATTATCTGGCTTGGCACAAGGCAAAGAAGATCCTGCAACTATTGCGAGAAATATTACTTCAAAATTAGTGTATGGTAACAACCATCCTTATGGTGAGGTAGAAACAGAAGCTAGCATTAAAGCCGTAACTGTTGCAGATGTAAAAAAATATTACAGTACCTATTGGAAACCTAATGTGGCTTACTTGGTATTTGTAGGCGACATTACCGTAGAAACAGCTAAACAATTAGCTACCAAATATTTTGGCACTTGGGCAAATGGTGTAGTACCTACACCAGTGTACAAAGCACCTGCTGCACCTGCTAAAACGTTTATTGCTATTGTAGATAGACCATCATCTGTGCAAAGCAACATAAGCTTGGTAGCACCTGTACAATTACAACCTGGTAGCCCTGATGCTATTGCAGCAGATATTACGGCTAACATTTTAGGTGGTGGTTCTTCAGCTAGATTGTACAAAAATTTAAGAGAAAAATACGGCTTTACGTATGGTGCGTATTCATCAATTAGTGAAGATAAATTGGTAGGTAATTTTACCGCAACAGCAGCTGTACGTAACGATAAAACTGACAGTGCTATTGGTCAGTTTATTTACGAATTTAACCGCATTAGAAACGAAGCAGCTAGTGCAGATGAAGTGAACTTAATTAAAAACGAACGCAACGGTGCGTTTGCTCGTAGCTTAGAAAATCCTGCTACTATTGCTGGCTTTGCATTAAACATTGCACGTTATAATTTGCCAAAAGATTATTTCCAAAACTACCTTAAAAATCTTGCTTTAGTAGATGCTGCCAAAGTAAAACTGATGGCTAACAAATACATACCAGCTAATAATTTAGCAATAGTAATAGTAGGTAATGCTAAAGAAATAGCTAAGGGTTTAGATAAGTACGGTACTGTAAAATACTTTGATATAGAAGGTAACGAAGTAGCTGCACCAGTAACCAAAGCTGTTGCTGCTAATGTAACTGCTGAAAGTGTATTACAGAAAGCAGCCGATGCTACAGCATCACCAACAGCAATGCTTGCGCTAAAAGATGTAGAAATGAATGGGACAGCAAGTGTAATGGGGCAAAGTTTATCATTAAGTCAAAAAATGATTATCCCTAGCAGCTACTTACAAACTATTGCCGCGGGGCCAATGGTTGTTCAAAAGCAATTGATGAAAAGTGGCACATTTTCTCAAAGCCAACAAGGGCAAGAAGTACCATTGAAAGATGATGACAAAGAAAAAATGGAAGAAGATGGCGCCTTTTTTACAGAAGCTTATATGCTAAAACAAAAAGGCTACACATTTACCATAAAAAGCATTGAACAAGTTGATGGTAAAGATGCGAATGTGATAGAAATAAAATCACCAAAAGGCAGAGTGTTTACTAACTACTATGATGTTGCTTCTGGCCTTTTAGCTAAAAATATAGTTACGCAAGAAACCCCACAAGGTAAAGCGGTGGTAACTACTTATACATCAAACTACAAAGCGTTTAACGACGTAAAAATTGCTACCAAGATTGTAATTGATTATGGTCAATACAAAATTGATGTAACCATGAATGACATAAAAGTTAATCAAGGTTTAAAAGTAGAAAACATAAAATAATGCAATTTTATAAGTATAAAACTTTTATACTGTAATATTGCTTACTTGTAACCATAGTGCCCTCAAAACTCTGAGGGCACTATGGTTACATACTTTAAACTCATTTAAGTTTCGTATTTGCCCGTTCATCCCTGTATCTTACTGTTTCATCAATAGAACCAATTTTATTACAAGCTTTTTCTATCACATATTTTATTGATTCCTCTTGCCATTTTACCTGTACTTAAGCTTACATCTATAATAAATCTTATGGCTCTAATAAAGGTCCAAGCTTTTTTTGTTTATTTTTTTGTTCACGTTATGCACTTGTTTTAAATAAGGTGCTGAGATATAGTTAAGTCGCAAATCATTAAATCTATTACTGTCCCTTAGTGTTACAGCAAAATTATTTAATATTTTTTTTGTTTATTTTAAATAATTTATTAGAAGTTATAACCCGTTGGCGGAGTTAAAAAGCGAGTGTATGCTTTACTCTTCCAACAGGCTTGTTGTATATAAACTTGTTCAAGAACTGTAAAACTGTTAGTCCAGTAATCTTCGCTAGCACTCTAGACTTATAACCATTAAAGGATTTGGCATAATTACGTTGCATCATAAACTGGTCACACAACTGAGAG
>JAAFHG010000198.1 GCA_013297585.1 Chitinophagales bacterium | reverse complement strand
AAAAGAAAAAAAGTACCAAAAAAAGAAATCTATAATAATAATAGCTTTTTGTATAATAAAATGTAGGGCAAATCTAAAGGACGCAACTGAAGCAAAATAGCATTACCAAAGCTGACCAACAAATAATAAAAAAAGGATTAGAACATTTGCATCTTCTAATCCTTAAAATCTATCAACATCTTGGTTCAGACTAATTTAAACTTCTAAAGTCAACAGGTACGAGTTTACTTACGCCTGGTTCTTGCATGGTTACGCCATAAATAACATCTACCGCACCCATGGTTTGCTTGTTGTGAGTAACAATAATAAACTGTGAGTTGTCGCTGAATTTCTTAATCATTTGTGTGAATTTGCCCACGTTGGCGTCATCAAGCGGTGCATCTACCTCATCTAAAATACAGAAAGGCGCTGGCTTAATTAAGTAAATGGCAAATAATAAAGCGGTAGCTGTTAAGGTTTTTTCACCACCACTTAATTGTGTGATAGATGAAGGTCGCTTACCTTTTGGTTTGGCAATAATTTCAATACCGGTTTCGGCCAAGTTTTCTGGATTTACCAAAATCATATCTGCCGTATCTTCTTCTGTAAATAATGCTTTAAACACTTTTTGAAAATTGTCTCGCACCTTATTAAACGTATCTAAAAACTGTTGATTTGCCGTTGCTTCAACTTCTTGAATGGTTTGTAGCAAGCTATCTTTTGCATTTACCAAGTCGTTTTTCTGCTCTAAAATAAAGTCATAACGCTTCTTCATTTCTGTGTATGCTTCTATGGCCGTAGGGTTTACTTCGCCCATATTATCCATCCGCTTACGCATACGGTCGCTTGTAGCTTGAAGTTCTTCTAAAGGTGTATCGGTTGTTCTTGCTTCGTCTAAAATTTTGTCTAAATCTATTTTAAACTCTACGTGCAAACGTTCCTTCATACCAGCTAATTGCAGCTTCAGTTCGTTCAACTTATCCTTTAGTTCGTTAATCAAACTATCTAGTTGCTCTTTGCTTTTTATTTTGCTACGTAACTCGCTTTCTTTGGCTTGTAAAGCATTACGTAAGTTGTAAAATGCTTGGTCAGTTTCGTTGAGTTTCTTCTCTTCTTCTTCTTTTTTACGTAGTAAAATCAACAAGGCTTCATGACTGTCTTGCAATGCATTTTCGCCCTCTTCAATATTGGTTACAGCTTCAGCCAATTGTGCGGTGTTAGTATCAATTTGTTGGTGTAAATCGTTCAATTGTTTTTGCTTAAAGGCAAGCTCTTGTTGCAATGCAGTGATTTTACTTTGCTGACGCGTTAACTGCAAATTGTTCTCGTTGTATTGTGCCGATGCTTGTTGGTAATCTTGCTCAGCTAACTTGTAATCTTGCTCTACCAATTTCAATTGCTCGTTGGTTTGCAACAATTGTTGGTTAAGGCTTTGCAAGGTTTCTCTAGTAGTTGCAATGGCTTCTTGCTCGTCTTCAAGGCGTAGTTGCAAGTCTTCCAAACGCTGTGTAGATGCGGCTTGCTGTGCTTGAGTATTTTCAATTTTATTTTTAGCTGCAAACACCTGATTAGTCAATTGATTTACCTCAATTTCTGTTTGCTTAATGGCTTTTTCTTGTAGCTGACCACTATAACCAATCACTCGGTTGTGCGTGGTTTGTATTTCTGCTTTTAGCGATTGTACTACCGCATCTAGCATAATAATTTCATCGTTCAGCTTTTCAAGGTTTTTAGCACGGCCTATTTTTTTACCTTCAAATAAACCTACGCTACCACCGGTTAGTGTGTATTTACCTTTTACAAACTTGCCCGTTTTTTCTAAAATAGTTACACCATTGCTATTGGTAAATGCGTCTTCGTTTTCTGCTATGTACACGTTTTGTAATAAGTACTCAGCAAGAGTTTGATATTCTTCATCCACTTCAATTACATCAAGGGCTTTTATGGTATTTGCAGGCTGAGGAATATTGCTTATTTCTTGACCTTTTAATTGGTCTAGCAAGAAGAAATTAGCCTTGCCTTTTTTATTGTCATCAAGCAAATGCACTGCTTGCATACCTTCAGCCAAGTTGTTTACCACATAGTAGTTAAGGTACGGTTCAAGCACATTTTCTACAGCTGTTCTGTAAGCTTCATTTACATAAATAATGTCTGATAAAATTGGGGCGCTATGGTTCCAATTGGGGTTTTTGTGTAAAAATTTAATGCTCTCAGGATAGCCTTCCATCGAGTCAATTAAACTCTTCAATAAGGCGTATTCATTGCGTTTACTGTCAAGCTTACGGTTTTCTTCTGCTAGTTGATTACGCAATACTTCTAGCTCTTGTTGGGTAGCTAATATGTTTTGCTTAGCCGTTTCGTGCTGTTCGTGCAATAACTGTAAATCAATACGTTTTTGCGCTAGCAAATCTTCTTTTTCTAGGGCTTCGTTTTCTAGTTGTTTTAATTGGTATTGACGATTTTGCTGTTCTTCGATTAACTGTGCAGATGAACGTTGAATATTGTTGATAGATGTATCTGCAACAGCTACTTTTTTCTCTGCATCAAACTGATTACGCTGTATACTTTGGTATTGATTGCGCAATCCATCTAAGCCTACACGTTTATCATCAAATACCTGTCTTTTATCGTCAATATCTTGCTTTGCATTGGCTACTTTAAACTGCAATTCTTGTAGTTGGTTACTTTCTTCACCTACCTGAATTTGTGTGTATTGAATGCTATCGCCTAAGTTTTTTAATTGCCCTTCTGCTTTTACCAAAAAGTCTTTAAGGTTGGTTTCTTTTTCTTTTAGGTAATGTAGCTTTTGCGAAGCCAAATTCTTCTCATTCTCCTTGGTACGTAGGTTTTGCTGCAATTCGTTAAACTCAACTTGCATGCTATGCAAGGCCTTTTCTTTCTCAATAAAACCTACTTTTTCTTGCTCAATAGCTGCTTCTTCGGTAGCAATTTCTGCATCCAAACGCATTTTTTTGTTAGCTTCATTTTCTTGCTGCTCGTTTAGGTCTTTATACGTTACATTAAAACCTTCTAGCGCGGCTTTAGCTAGTTCTACCGCTATGTCTTTGTATTCTTTCTTTAGCTCAAAATATTTCTCTGCTTTTTTCGCTTGATTTTCAAGTGTTTTTAACTGATTGTTGATTTCAAATAAGAGGTCTTCGATACGAGCCAAATCTTGTTCGGTTGCATCAAGCTTGCTTTTGGCTTCTTTTTTTCGTGTTTTGTAAATGGTAATGCCAGCTGCTTGTTCTAGCATTCTTCTTCGGCTATTTTCCTTGTCACGAATAATGTCATCCACCATACCAAGCTCTATAATAGCATAGCTATCGGTGCTAATACCAGTGTCTAAAAACAGGTTGTGAATGTCTTTTAAACGACAGCTTACATCATTTAAACGATACTCGCTATCACCATTTTTATAAAACTTTCTTGTTACGGTTACTGTGCTAAATTCTGTTGGTAAGAGGTTACGTGTATTTTCAAAAGTTAAACTCACCTCAGCCAAGCCGCTAGCGCTACGTGTTTTAGAACCATTAAACACCAAAGCGCCCTGGTTCTCACTACGTAATGCACTAATTTTTTGCTCACCAATTACCCAGCGAATACTGTCGATAATATTGCTTTTGCCACAACCATTAGGCCCAATAATACCAGTAATGCCTTCGTCAAAACTTACCACGGTTTTGTCAGCAAAACTCTTGAAGCCCTTGATTTCTAAACTCTTTAATCGCATAACGCTCACCCATTTTAGTATCTGCGAACATACGGTTTTACCAATAAAAACTAGGATTAACAATTATTCTGTGGAGAACTGGTTAGCAAACACAAGCTAGCTATTTCAGTTAATTATAAGCATTTAGCAACATTTATTTTGTAACCAATTGATTTTAAGGTGCTAGAGGTTGAAATAGAAAACGGATGAGCTGAATTGGATAGATAAAAGAATTTGTGGTTGCGTCACTTATAAACGTATAAAGCACCTAAAAAAGTAAGCATTATATTGCCAAATAAATAGCTGTAAGCTACTAGTTTAGCGTATCTAGATATCCACTTATGCACATTATTCTTTATTGCTTTAGCTAAAAGTCTTCTTGGAAATATAAAATCTATCATAAACATTCCACCACTTAAAAGAAATATTAATGCGAGATATTGGTATTCATTTAATTGTCGAATATCTAAAAAACTAAAGCCTTTATTTAATATTAACAAAAGCTGAAACGTATGGATAAATAAAATGGCAAACAAAAAATTTTTAGCCTGATTAAATCGTGACGAAACCATACTACCAGTTTTACCCATAGCACTATAAGCTATAAAAAAAATTATTTCACGCATCGGTACTTATTCTTTTAAATCAAGTCATTCCTAACCCACCATTCTCTACAACTCTTCTTCTAACCTATTAAAATTTTCCTCGTTTTTTATTCTTTGAAAAATTCGTCCCAAATTTACTGTTTTATGCAAATTATAAAATCAAGCTGGTGATACCCAAAAACAAATTTTATTTTTTTGTGTAGACGTATTGCTATACAATAAGTTCACCGAAAAAGTTAACCAAAGTTTATCAACAGCCACCATTTCTTAGTACTGCATAAATCACGTTGCCAGAAACAGATAGGTTATAAACTTTACCATCCATAGGACAAAGTATCCGTTTCCATGTTTTTCCCTTATCTGATGATTTATAAATGCCGTCAGGATGACCACAAAATAAGTTTTCACCCACCTGAATAATAGAGGAAATGGAAAGGCTAGCAGGAAGACCCGCATCAATGGCCTGCCAAGTTTTACCGCCGTCGTAGGAAGTTCGCACCCTTCTAGTATTTAACCGTGAGTTGAACGTAATAGCCGCAAATCCACCCTTTATATTTTCTACAGCAATGCCAACACCGCCCTCACTAATTACAGTAGCCCAAGTTTCACCACCATCGATTGATTTTATTATTCCTTTCATACTAGTTGCAACTAGCACACCATTCAACTCTACCAATTTACCTACCAAGCCTCCAACATTAACCTGCTTCCAAGTTTGTCCACTATTAGTAGATTTGAAAAGACCACCATCGGTGTCTATGAAAATTGTGCCGCTGCCAGTTTCAAAAACGTTGCGTATGCGTTTCTCTGTAAAATTTGTAAATACAGGCGACCAAGCACTCGTTCCATTTGTTTTTTGCAGAATGCCACCTGAGTAGTTGTATGCAAAAATTCCAGTCTTGCCAGGTGCAATGCCACCTTGACTGTTAGTAAAATGGAACCCTTCTTTTTTCCAAAAAGGCGTTGTGATATTTGGTGTATTGAGATAGATGCTATTTCCACCACGTAAAAAAAGTTCATTTTTATTTGCAACCATACCAGCCTCATCTAAGTTTACAGGTAGCCCTTTGCTAATGTTTTGCCATGTTTGTCCACCATCGGTAGACTTAAAAACGATGTTTGCAGTTCCAGCCTTATCTTTTTTTTGTGCTCTTACACTATCTTGAATTGGGGATGGCTGTGAAAAATGCAATGCATTATCTAAAGAAAATGCGAATTGAAAATGGAGCAAAAAAGCAAGATGACAGATGATATTCATGATTGTATTTGATTTGGTGAAACAATACAATGAAGGTATTGGGCGTCAATTATTTGGAAGTGTTTTAGTAGTAAAAAGATGTAAAAGATGTGTAAAACGTTTGTAAAACAACCTAAAACCAAAGTTTAATAGATTATTTTGCACACATGAAGCCATTTATTCTCTTCGTATCTCTCATTATTCTTATTTCCATTTCTTCTGTTGCTTTCATCAATAAAAAAAATGACATTCCTGAGCATCATTTGGAAATAGTATTACGTGATATTGGCCATCAATTGTTACTTTCAGCTAAGGATTCCTCATCTAGAGTGCTACCAATTAAGCAATTGGATGATAATACATATCAGATTTCTTTTCAAAGCAACTTTAGCTTTATTTCCGATACACTTATCAATATTGTTGAACGTGCATTTATCAAAAACGCTTTGGCAACAGATTATGTAGTTAATTTGAAAAATTGTATACAAAAAGAAACTGTTTTGGCATTTGAAATAAATGGCCAAAGAGGTAATTTAACACCCTGCAAGGGGCGCAAGCTAGAAGTTGGTTGCTATGTTATTGAGATTAATTTTTTGAAAAAGAGTCAATTTAGTCTCTTGTGTTTGTTGCTATTATTTATCCCCTTGAGTTTTTTGATTTTTTATATAAAAAATATTTTTAGAAAAAAAGAAGAGAAAGAACCAATTCAAGACAATAATGATTACTTACCAATAGGCAACTTTAAATTTTATCCAAATAATCACATGCTTATAATTGAGGATAAGAGCATTGCACTTTCTGAAAAAGAAACAAAAGCACTAAAAATATTTGCAGAAAATACCAATCAAATAGTAGAGAGAGAAAAACTGATAAAAGAAATTTGGGAAAATGATGGCATCGTTGTAATTAGTAGAAATGTGGATGTAATGGTATCTAAATTACGTAAGAAATTAAGCGACGATACAGCTATCAAATTTATTAATATTCATGGTAAAGGCTACAAATTCATTATTGAATAAATCCCATTTCTCGTTACTTTTTTCTAACTCATTCTGGCTAATTCGTCTGTTAATTTATCAAAATTTTCTTCATTTTTATCTACTAAAAATGGCCACAGTTTGTTGCATGCTTCTGGTGTGGCAAACAGCATTTTAAATACAAGCAATGTGCTGCTTGACGTTACCGCTTCAAATGCAGCTAGCACTTGAAACAACGGTTATGGATGGTGAAGCTCACGAACAGCGGTGAAATAAATAGTCTGTAATTGTACAATATGGCATCAAAGATGCCTTTTATCTGTACTT
>JAAFHG010000111.1 GCA_013297585.1 Chitinophagales bacterium | reverse complement strand
ATTATCAAAAAGCAGCCTAAAAATACTTTTGGTGCAATCATAACAATCGCACACCCGATAGCTATCGGGTGCATCTGTAGAATTTTCTTCAGCAAAAAATATACAACTACATTATCTTGAACACATAAAAAGCAAACAAATCTTTGTATCTTTTATGTAATTCTGTACACATTGTAGTCTATCAAACAAACCATAAACATTGTGTACTTTTCGGTTCAACCTTCGCAACTACTATCGTCTGTGGTCCATGTACCGTTGACTAAAACTTAAAATTCCATGTCGTGCATCGTATAAATCGATGTGCCGTTGTGGTCTAAATCCGCACTACTATCGTCTGTCGTCTATGCACTGTCGACTTTTCTTAGTGCCTTTGTGTGAAACAAAAAAACAAAACAAATGAGCAAATTAAACATAACAGCCAAAGAGCTGAGAGCCATCGGATTTCCCGAAAGCCCCGTCATTCCTGTAGCCATGAGCGTTACAGAGAAACATTTTAAACACAGTAAAAAGGAGGACGTAATGGAAACATTAAAAGCGGTATTAGCATCTCCTGCAAACTATAAAGAAGATGCCGTTTTAGGCGCAATAGCTGAGAAGCTTTTGCCTAAAACAGAAACAGGTGAACCAGAAATTTCACTAAACAGCACCGGTGTGCATTTTAACACCTTTGGTGCAGAACATATTGAACAAGGCGCTTTTCACCAAATGTACACAGCCGTAAAAATACCCGTAGCTGTGGCAGGCGCTTTAATGCCCGATGCACACCATGGCTATGGCTTACCTATTGGCGGTGTATTAGCTACTGATAATGCCGTAATACCTTATGGTGTAGGTGTAGATATTGGGTGCAGAATGTGCCTTAGCATATTCGATATTGATGCCAAAGAACTCACCCAACGTCAAGCCTTTTTTGCAAGAGAAATTGGCGAAGCCACCTTATTTGGTAGCGGTGCACAATTTGTACAGCCATCAAATCACGAAGTAATTGAACACGAAGCCTTTTACCAATTGCCAGTACTAAAAGCCTTACACGGTAGGGCTTGGCGACAATTAGGTAGCTCTGGTAGTGGTAACCACTTTGTTGAGTTTGGTGCTGTAACCATTACCGAGAAAGATGCTACTTTAGGTGTAGCGCCAGGTAACTATGTTGGCTTATTAAGCCACTCAGGTTCTAGAGCTTTGGGGGCAAATATTGCGCAGCATTATACCAAGTTAGCCATTAGCAAAAGGCGCTTACCGCAAGAAGCTAAAAATCTTGCTTGGTTAAATATGAACGAGCAAGAAGGCCATGAGTACTGGATAGCCATGAACTTGGCTGGTGATTACGCAAGTGCTTGTCACCACATCATCCATGCAAAAATTGCCAAGCAATTAGGCCGCCAACCAATAAAAATGGTAGAAAATCACCACAACTTTGCTTGGAAAGAAATATGGGAAGGCCGTGAGGTAATTGTACACCGTAAAGGCGCTACACCAGCAGGTAAAGATGTATTAGGCATAATTCCAGGTAGCATGACAGCCGATGGCTTTATTGTAAAAGGTAAAGGCGAAACTGCCTCTATCAATTCTGCTAGCCACGGTGCAGGTAGAAAAATGAGCCGTACACAAGCCCTAGGTAGTATTACACACAATGCCTTGCAAGAAGAGTTAAAAAAGCATGGTGTAAAGCTATTAGGTGGCGGGTTAGACGAAGCCCCATTTGCCTACAAAGACATACAAGCCGTAATGCAAAGCCAAACCAGCTTGGTAGATGTTGTAGGAAAATTCACACCCAAAATTGTAAAAATGTGCGGTGCCGAAACCAACCAATGGCGCAAGCCTAAGAAAGGCGAGACCGCCTTTGTTACAGGTGAATAAATGTACAAAAATTAAAAGGGTCAATCTTGTTTTTTTCAAGATTGACCCTTTTTGTTAGTAGTTTCTGTAAAGCAATATATTAGATTGAAGTAAACATGTTTATATTATTTCAATCTTCTCAAGTATTCACCATAACCACTTTTAGCATATTTATCTGCTAGTACCAGTAGTTCATCTTTGGTAATAAAACCCATGCGGTAAGCTACTTCTTCTATGCAGCCTATCTTTTGGCTTTGGCGCTTTTCTATTACGCGTACAAACTCACAAGCATCGGCTAATGAGTCAAACGTACCAGTATCTAGCCATGCCGTACCACGGTTCATTACACCCACGTGTAGCTGTTGCTGCTCTAGGTACACACGGTTCACATCAGTTATCTCATACTCACCCCTAGGAGATAGTGGTATATTCTTGGCTATTTCCACCACTTGATTATCATAGAAATACAAGCCAGGTACTGCGTAGTTAGACTTTGGTGCTACAGGCTTTTCTTCTATAGATAAAGCTTTAAAGTTGTCATCAAAATCTACCACACCATAGCGCTCAGGGTCGTTTACTTCGTAAGCAAATATGGCAGCACCATCTACGTCGTTAAAAGATTGTAGCAGCTTGCTAAATCCTGCACCGTAAAAAATATTATCGCCCAATACTAGAGCTACTTTATCTGTACCCACAAAATCAGCACCTATTACAAATGCCTGTGCCAATCCATTGGGCTTTTCTTGTACGGCATATTCAAATGTGCAGCCAAGGTCTTTACCATCACCAAGCAACTTCTTAAACTGTGGCGAGTCTTCAGGTGTGGTAATGATTAATACTTCCTTAATGCCAGCCAACATGAGTACCGATAGTGGGTAGTAAATCATGGGTTTATCGTAAATGGGCATTAATTGCTTACTAATACCTTTTGTAATAGGATACAATCTTGTACCGCTACCGCCTGCTAGTATGATGCCTTTCATATTGGGTGATGGTTAATAGGTGATGGATGATGGATTGCGAGAATCGTTAATCGTATTTCGCTAGAGATTTACTAGCGTTTACCGATTTTCGATTAACGGTTTACTAAAAATATAGCTTGTCTTTTATCTCGTTAAACGTTGGTAGTGCTGCATCTTTTTCTGATAATAATAAGTCTGCGGTATCTATTTGCCAATCAATGCCAATTGAAGGATCGTTATAAATAATGCCGCCTTCGCTAGCTTTATTGTACAAGTTATCACATTTATAAAAAAAGGTAGCCACATCACTTAATACCACAAACGCATGACCAAAACCTCTTGGTACAAACAATTGTGTGTGGTTATCTTCTGTTAATTCAACTGCCTCATATTGCCCAAACGTTGGAGAATCTTTGCGCAAATCAACAGCCACGTCTAATACTCTACCTTCTAACACACGTACCAGTTTTGCCTGTGCATGTTCACCCTGCTGAAAGTGAATACCACGCAACACACCACGGCTAGATTTTGACTGATTGTCTTGCACAAAATTTGGCGAAACACCTGTTAGGCTTGCAAAACGCTGCAAGTTAAAACTCTCAAAAAAATAGCCTCTATCATCTTTAAAAACTGTATCGTGAATAATAAAACAGTCTTTTAGTTTTGTTTCCTGAACCTTCATTTGCCTTTGCCCTTAATCCCTAAAGGGAAATTTTGATGTGATTTATAATAACTACCTGTGTACAAACAATCCGAAATATCTGTTGTATCCATTTAATCCGTGTTGCTATTATCTTATCTATTTGCGTACATTGATTCGTAATACTTTGCGTAGTTACCGCTTGTTATATTGTTTAACCATTCGGTGTTTTCTAAATACCAATCTATGGTTTGTGCTAGTCCTTCTTCAAAAGTTACCGATGGTTTCCAGCCCAATTCTTTATTTAGTTTAGTAGCATCAATAGCATAGCGTCTGTCGTGACCAGGTCGGTCTTTTACATAAGTAATTAATTGTTCACTTTCGCCAGCTTCTCTACCCAATTTTGTGTCCATTAGTGTGCAAAGCAATTTCACCAAATCAATATTTTTCCACTCGTTAAAGCCGCCAATATTGTAGGTATCATTTACTTTACCGTTGTGAAAAATAACATCAATAGCTGTTGCATGATCTTTTACAAACAACCAATCACGTGTGTACAAGCCATCACCATATACCGGTAAAGGTTTTTTGTTGATGATATTATTGATAAACAGTGGTATCAATTTTTCTGGAAAATGAAAAGGCCCATAGTTGTTAGAACAGTTAGAAATTACTGTTTGAATATGATAGGTTTCTGCATAAGCACGCACAAAATGGTCTGACGCAGCTTTACTTGCAGAGTAAGGCGAGTTAGGATGATATGGTGTAGTTTCGGTAAAAAAGCCTTCAGCGCCTAAAGCACCATACACTTCATCGGTAGAAATATGGTAGAACAAATGCTTGCTAAAATCTGCAGCCCATTTGGTTTTAGCTACGTTTAGTAAGTTAACAGTGCCTATAATATTGGTATGCACAAAATCTAGTGGGCTTTCAATACTTCTATCTACATGGCTTTCTGCTGCTAGATGAATAACATCAGTAATTTGGTGTTTATCAAACACGGTTACCAAGGCTTCAACATCTAGCAAGTTTACTTTTTCAAAACTATAGTTAGCCGATTGGTCTATATCTTTTAGATTTTCTAAGTTACCTGCATAGGTAAGCGCATCTAAATTTACAATGTTATAATTGGGATATTTGGTAACAAACAAACGTACAACGTGGCTACCAATAAAGCCGGCACCACCAGTAATGAGTATATTTTTCATGCTAGTTTGGATTTAGGTTTTAGTATTTTAAAAGAGTATAGGCTTGCAAAATAAGTGATTCAAAACTACAGTAAATGTAAGATTGTTATTCGAAGAAAAGAGTTCCAAAATTATAAAGGTCAAAAACAACAAAATACGATTAGTATTTTTATTGTTTTTGACCTTTATGACTATTCTGATTTTATTCTTTTAATCCCACATAGTGTCTTTAATATCTTCATACACCATTTTAATACCTTGTTCAAGCGTAATAGTAGATGTCCATCCAAGTTGATTGATTTTGCTTACATCCATTAGTTTACGAGGTGTACCATCAGGTTTAGAAGTGTCAAACACTAATTCGCCCTCGTAACCAACAATGTTTTTAATTAATAGTGCTAATTCTTTAATAGATACATCGTAACCACAGCCAATGTTTACAAGACCCTGTTCGTTATAGCTATCCATTAAAAACAAACAAGCATCAGCAATTTCATCTACATACAAAAATTCTCTTTTAGGGCTACCAGTGCCCCACAATTCTACGCTAGGAACATTGTTACGTTTAGCAGTAATAAACTTGCGCAACATAGCAGGCAACACATGCGATTTTTGAAGGTCGTAATTATCATTAGGGCCATACAAATTAGTAGGCATAGCCGATATAAAGTTGCAACCATATTGCGCTCTATAGCCATCACACAATTCTATACCAGCAATTTTGGCAACAGCATAAGGCTGATTGGTAGGCTCTAAATAACCACTTAATAAATATGCTTCTTGTAAAGGCTGTGGCGCCATTTTAGGGTAAATGCAAGATGAGCCAAGGAATAGTAATTTCTCAACTTTATTTACATAGGATGCATGAATGATGTTTGCTTCAATCATCAAATTTTCATAAATAAAATCTGCACGGTAAGTATTATTTGCAACAATACCACCCACTTTGGCGGCCGCCAAAAACACATATTGTGGCTTTTCGGTTTCAAAAAAAGCATTTACCGCTTGCTGATTACGTAAGTCTAATTCTTTAGAGGTTTTGGTAATAATATTGGTATAACCATCTTTTACCAATCGCCTTTGAATGGCACTACCAACCATACCTCTATGGCCGGCTATATATATTGTAGCTTGCTTATCCATGTTGTACTGTTTGGATGTTTATTTAAATAAAAAACAGCAGGATGAAGTTTCCTGCTGTTTTAAAGATTCTATGTAATTAATTTTCAAACTCGTTTTTGTGCGCAAACCCATTGTCACGCAAGTGCTTCTCTTTCTTAAACAAGTCTAAGTCGCTAGCTACCATTTCAGTAACCAAAGCTTGCAAATCGTACTTAGGTATCCAACCAAGCTTTTCGTTCGCTTTAGTAGGGTCACCAATTAGCAATTCAACTTCAGTAGGGCGGTAGTAACGTGGATCTACTTTTACCACCACTTTACCTTCAGGTAATAGATACTCACCTGTGCAAGACACTACATAACCCTCCTCGTTTTCGCCCTCACCCCTAAAGTCAATATTTATACCAACTTGTTCAAAAGACATTTTAACGAAGTTTCTAATTTCGGTAGTAACGCCAGTAGCTAATACAAAATCCTCAGGCACTTCTTGCTGTAAAATCAAGTACATACCTTCTACATAATCTTTAGCATGCCCCCAATCTCTACGAGCAGACAAATTACCTAAGAAAATAGTATCCTGTAAGCCTAATGCAATTTTAGCAGTAGCACGAGTAATTTTTCTAGTAACAAAGGTTTCGCCACGTAATGGACTTTCGTGGTTAAACAAAATACCATTACAAGCATACATACCATAGGCTTCACGATAGTTTACAGTAATCCAATAAGCATATAACTTAGCTACAGCATAAGGCGAACGTGGATAGAAAGGCGTGGTTTCACTTTGAGGCACCGCTTGTACCAAACCATATAATTCAGAAGTAGAAGCTTGATAAATTTTGGTTTTTTTAATCATGCCTAACAAACGCACAGCTTCTAGAATACGCAATGTACCAATACCATCAGCATTTGCAGTGTATTCAGGTTCTTCAAAACTTACATGCACGTGGCTCATAGCAGCCAAGTTGTAAATTTCATCGGGCTGCACTTCTTGTATAATACGAATAAGGTTGGTGCTATCTGTTAAATCGCCATGATGTAAAATTAAATTGCGATCAGGAATATGTGGATCTTGGTAAAAGTGGTCAATTCTACCTGTATTAAATAATGAACTTCTACGTTTAATACCGTGTACTTGATAGCCTTTTTTTAGCAATAATTCTGCTAAATAAGCACCATCTTGACCAGTAATACCTGTGATAAGCGCTACTTTCATGTGTATTTTTTTTGGTTTTTAATTGTTACATAGTATATCTACAAAAATTATCATCGCTACATTAATACAATAGCTCGATAGTATTTTATGGACATTGCATGCGTGTTATTGTTTAGTTTCAAAAATTAGATGCTGATTTCAAACGTACAATAATCGTTAGTTGTGTTGTATATACTATAAATAGTATTCTTGTAGCTTATTTACAATAAGTACAGTATCTCAGTTTTTACCTTTTATAGCCTTTTTGTATACTATAGCTGTAAAATATCCGCTCGCAATATAGCCGCTAATTTTTAAATTTAATATATTAGGCACAAGTTTTTTACTTCACTACATAATAAGTATGCCTTAGCCACAAGTAACTAAGCATTTAAAAATCAAAGGTTCGCTTTTGTATATTCATTCTTACACCCAATGTAAAAAAGTTGCTTTTAAAACTAGTAGGTGTATCGGCACGTTTAAAAGTTCTAATGCTCGCATTAGCATCTAAAAATATATTCGGCAAAACCTCGTAAGTAGCCGAGAAATTGGCTAGCATTGTTTTTGCTAAAATACCACTGCCTATATAAAAGCCATAATACCTAGGGGCATCTCTATAATTTCTAAATACATCTGCGCCAAAGTTTTGGCCTGCGCTATCCAAACCTTGTTCGTAATATATTAGCTTACCTTGTAGGGTTAGTTTAGGTAGGGGTTGGTATTTTGCTATGGCAATAAACTCTCTCAAATTAGCGCCAGCTGGGTGTGCTAGCGGTTGGTTATAATGTGTAAACGAACTAGCAGAATCGTAGTGTTGGTACACAAATGGTCTAATAATGTTTACTTCACCTTGTATATCTAAGTTTTTAATGCCAAACAAATCAATATGCTTTAGCCCCATTTGTAATGCTTGTTTATTTACAACAGCACCACGGCTATAGTTGGTTAGTTCGTTAAATAAAAATTCATTTAAAATAAATTGCCCATACAACTGTGTATTTTTAAACAAGTTGGCTTTTACATTTAAACCTAAAGTTACTTTATCGGGGCTACCATTTTCAAGTTCCGCTGAGCGATAAAAAATCATCGGGTTTAAATAGTTTAAATCAAAACCATTACCATTATTTCTACCTGCAAACATAATATTTTCGAAAAAACCTATATTCAGCCACTTAGTTGCTTGAAAATCTAGGTAATGCAAAGCCATATACTTTTTCTGGCGATATGGGTTGTTGCCATTTGGTACAAAAGTTTTGGTTTGTTCGGCAAATAGGTTGTAATAATTAAATTTCCAAATACGGGTATTAATTTTAAAGAATAAAAAGCTATTGCTAAAATCGCTAATAATAAGACTTCTAACACCATTGCCTATAAACACTTTATCATAGGCAAATTCGCCCTGAATGCCTTTGGCAATTTTAAAATTAATGCCACCACGTGCATCAAAGTAATCGTATGTATCGTCTTGGCTATTTGCCGTTAAACCTACTCGGTAAAAACCGGCACCGGGTAGTCCATTACGGTTTTGTTCGTACTGTTGGGCATACAGGGGGTCTCTTTCTTGATTGGTGGCGTAATACGTATAGTAGCCAATGTTTTTAGTAAGCTTGCCACGTGCATAAAAGCCACGAGAACCATTAAATAGTTCGTTTTTAACATTATTATCTTTACCAAATTGAATATTAAGTACAGGCGTTACAAAAAACGAAAAGTCTTCTCTTTTTACACCCAAGTAGCCCGGATTGCTTTTTGCCTTGGCTGAGAAGAAGGTTTTAAAATGTAAAGTGGTGTCTTTTAAGCCACTTCGTTGGTCAAAATTATCTAGTAATAATAAGTTTAGGTTGTACTTGTCTACTTTTGATAAGCTAATTTTCCCCTCGTCTGATAATTGTTTAATGTATTCTAAACGTTGGGTGATTGTTTGCCTATTATAAGGCTTTACTGCCGAGAAATTAAATACTGAGTCGGTACGCAGTTTTACTTCTAGTCTGTCTAAAAAGCTATATTGCCTAGAGCCAAGTTGAATATTGTCTGACTGTGCTTGTGCAATGCACGTTATCAATAAACTGCAAACTGCAAAGAAAATTTTTCGTAACCTTGACATTATAAATTTTGATTTTTTCGCGTTAAATATTTCAAAAATAGACTTTTTGCGCTCAAACTGTTTATAACTTGGTTATTAATATTTATTCTGTTATTGTTTTTTAGAAACTTAGGTTATTTTCTAAATAGGTTTGCACATGTATTATTGTATTTAAAAATATAATAAATCCGTGTTCACTTTTTTTCAGCGTTCATAATGTGTAAAAACTGCTTTATTAATACAAGGTTAATACAAAAAAAGCCATAAAAAATTGGATGTTATCCAAAAAAAATATATTGTTGCAGTAAATCTATGCTCTAACGTTCTACATTGCTAATATGAAAATAAATATTTTTTGTTTTGTTAGCACGCTATATTTGTGACTAACAGTAGCGAAGCTGTGAAAAATTATATAATTAAAAACTATATTCTAGTCCCAATCTTGATTTTTAAATTTTAATTTAGCGTATGTTTTTTAAACCTCGGCAGTTGCAATTATGCATTATTTTATGTTTCGTTTCTGCATCTTTTATTTCTTGTGTTACT
>JAAFHG010000053.1 GCA_013297585.1 Chitinophagales bacterium | reverse complement strand
AAATAAATCTCTTACCATAGCACGAGAAGCTACCATACCCACGCAACCTCCCAATGCCTGAAACAATCTGTAAACAATTAAGCCATTTACCGATGATGTGGTGGCGCAAGCAACAGATGCAATAGCGTAAATAATTAAGCCTACGTACAAAGGCTTTTTTCTGCCAAAGCGCTCTAGTAATGGACCATAAATTAACTGCCCCACCGAAATGCCTATAAAAAAAGACGATAACGACAGCATAACAGACGACACAGATGTATGCAACGAATTGGCAATGTCTGGAAAAGCAGGCAAATACATATCTATAGAAAATGGGCCAATAGCTGCTAAAAGCCCAAGAATTAATATCAGGTGAAGCTTGTTTTGTTTTGTTTGTGTTACCGCCATACGTCTATTTTATACTGTTGCTAAAAACCAAATTGGTACTACAAAGGAACAATAATAAAGCTAGCACGCTTTGGGTATTAAGAAAATTGTTTGATACAAGGCAAAAAGTAATAAGAAAGCCATATATACAGAGCAAAGGAGGTTTTCTTTGTGTTGTTACCTTATTTATACGGTGGCTCATTAACATCTCTTTTCTTATAAAACGCACCTTTATTATTGTACGAGCTAATCTTAAAACAGTGAATTATGTAACACTTGCTAGTATTTGTGTAAGTTTATTTTTTGTACGCCTGCTAATTTTGTGGTTTGTTGTGCTTTTATTTCATTGCTATAAAGTTATTATAAACCCCGTTTTAGCGTTATTACATGTCATAAACAAAAGTGCTTGTAAGTGGCTTTGCTTACGAGCGAAGATTTTACTAGAATAAAATAGGGATGTTTCAATATGAAGTTATATATCAAGTACATGGCAAGTGTTCGCTGCAAAGCAATGATAGAAGAAGAGTTGCAGAAAATGGGTTGCCGCATGTGGTAGTAGATTTAGGTGCAGTAGAATTATTAGCTGATATTACACCTGAACAACACGAAACATTTAGGAAAAATTATTAAAAAACTCGTCTTGAATTATGAGACAACAAGATATAACGTGTAAAAGAGCTGTTGTTGTACAATTAATTAACACTTACAGAAATTGCCTATCAACTTAATTACAGTAGTGTTGCACATTTATCTAATCAGTTTAAAAAAATTACGGGCTTATCACCTTCGTACTATAAGCAAATGAAGAAGAAAAAGATAAGTAACCGCAAAGTAGAGGCTTAACAAAGTTATAGTTTGTTGTAGTGGTTACTAGAACGGGTATAAATGGCTATAGCTACAAATAAACTGGATGAAATGGGTATAATTGCATTTGACATAAAAAAGCTAGTTGGTATTATATATTTGTTACACAAATGTCTACAACTTCATGCGTAGCGTTATTATATATTTATTTGTACAAGTTGTAAAAAAATCAGTTTGAAAAATATGAAAAATCATTTTAAGCATCTTTCCACCAGTCATTAAATATGTTGAATTGTCCAATAGCTTATTTATACTTTCCTAAAACAATTATACCCTCAAACACTACATTTGTACAAATAGGTTTTGTATGCAAATTTTTGAAGTAACGAGTGCTAGTTTAGAGAAAGATTTTTTACAAATTAATGTAACTGTAAATGCAGGAAACCCTTACTACATAAGGCCTTTAGACAATGAGGTTAAGGATATTTTTGACAAAAGCAAGAATAAAAATTACAAATACGGCGATACCAAACGTTGGGTGCTTAAAGATGATATAGGCAAAACTATTGGCCGCATTGCCGCATTTACCAATAGCCATTATATAAATAAAGGCACAGAATTTACAACAGGTTGTGTAGGCTTTTTCGATTGTATTTACAATCAGGCAGCAGCTAATTTACTATTTGATACAGGTAAAGCATGGTTACAAAGCCAAGGTTGCGAGGCTATGGATGGTCCAGTAAACTTTGGCGATAGAGATAAAAACTGGGGTTTGTTAGTAGAAGGCTTTAATGAAGAACCAGCTTACGGCATGGCTTACAATCCACCGTATTACGAGGCTTTATTTACTGCTTATGGGTTTAAGAACTATTACAATCAGTATTATTATAGAATGGAGGTAGATGCGCCGCTACCACCACGTTTTCCAGAGCGTCATGCAAAGTTTAAAACCAAGCCCGATTATGCAGCAAGACATGCTAGCTTAGATGATTTAGAAAAATACGCGCTAGACTTTGCAACAGTGTACAATGCAGCCTGGGCGCAACATGGCGAGGCTAAAGAGATTTCTAAGGAGCAGGTAATAAAGCTATTTAATACCATGAAGCCAATTATAGATGTTCGCACGGTTTGGTTTGCTTATTATAAAGATGAACCCATTGCGATGTCTATACATATACCAGATGTAAACCAATATTTTAAACATTTTAATGGTAAGTTTGGGCTAATAGAAAAGCTAAGATTATTATGGATGAAAAAAACGGGGCAATGTAAGAAATTGGTAGGGCTGGCTTTTGGTGTAGTGCCTAAATATCAGGCTTTGGGCATAGACAGTTTTATGATTTATGAATCGGCCTTGGTAATACAAAATAAAGGTTGGTATAATAGCTACGAAATGGGCTGGGCTGGCGATTGGAATCCTAAAATGATTAATATTTATAAAAGTTTAGGTGGTATTCAAAGTCGCCACATGATTACTTGGCGTTACATTTTTGATGAAACAAAACATCCATTTGAAAGGCATCCAGAAATGCAGTATGGTAAGGTAAGTGGTTAATAACCAACAAAAATTCGTGTAATTAGTGAAATTGCTTTGGGATTCGTATATTAAAACTGTATCTTAGGCACTTAACCACAGAACGTATGGCATTAAAATTTATAGACCACGGCACAAAAGAGTACAATCAAATGATTGACTTAAGAATGCAAATTTTGCGTGCACCCTTGGGGTTAACGTTTACTAAAGAAGATTTAGAACAAGAAAAGAATGATATTCTGTTGGGTTGTTTTGATGAAGAACAATTGGAAGGCTGTTGCTTACTAACAGAAATTGAACCAGGCACTGTAAAGTTACGCCAAATGGCAGTTTTAGATGGTCTACAAGGCAAAGGCATTGGTAGAGCATTAATGAACTTTGCCGAAAATGTAGCTAGAGATGCAGGGTATAAAAAATTAACCATGCACGCACGTAAATCTGCTTTAGGTTTTTATGAAAAACTGGGTTACACCATTTGTAGCGATGAGTTTGAAGAAGTAACAGTACCGCATTACATTATGGAAAAGAAATTGCGCTAGTAACTACAATACTTACAAAAATCAAACAAAAAAAGGGCTTCACTCGTCAAGTGAAGCCCTTTTTTTTGCGTTTATATTAGTAATGTTTATTTACTAAGTTGTGCCAAATAATTACTAAGCCTATTAATGGCATCAGCGGCAATTATTATTTGCTCTTTCGCTTCCTGCCAGTTGCGTTGTTCAATGGCTTCTCTTATGCCTGGTAAGGTTTTTACGCCATAGCCAGTGTAAAAACCTGGTGCGTAAATGGTATGCTTGTACCAGCCTCTATTAGGTAAACCGTTAGGTGACAATAGTTGCTGTTCAGCTTGATATAAAGCTTTGTTTAGCTTGTCTTTATCTGCATCCGTTGTAGATAATTTATTCCAAGTTTTAGCTAATTCATCAGCACTTTTGTCCAATGCTTTTAAGGCATTTTGCACTGGCGAAAAATCTATAAATGGTACTTCTGCTTTTACAGTTGGTGCTTTTAAATTATCTTTTGGGTCAGCAGCAAGCACATAGGTTTTGTTTTGTACTAGTTGATTTTCAAGTTCTGTTGTTTCTCTCAAATTATTGGTCATTTCTAGTAAGTCAGCTACATAACCATTTATGGTTTTTGATAGGTTTCTAAAATCAAATGGTAAGACTTCTACATTTGCAAGGCGTAAAGCAGCTCTACCAGCAGTTTTAGATAATGCCACGCCATACTCAAAAGTAGGATCTTTAAATAGCATAAAATTATCATAACTATCGTAAATAGAATGGTATTCACCACCAGATCCTTCACCACTATAACCTAAGTCTAGGGTAGTAATGCCTAAATGTTGTAAAAATGACGAGTAATCGGAGCCAGAACCAAGCGCATCAAGGCTTAGCGACTTTTTAGCCAGCAAATCTTTCTTTGCTTTTGTGGTTTTGGCCGTAGCAATTTTTTCAGCTTTTTGTCTTTCAAATACGCTTACATTGGTTTGGGGGTCTATTACATCTTTACTTATTTCGTCCATCAATGTTTCTAATGCATGAGAACCACCAGCATCTAAAAAGCCACGGCTATAACTATCAGAATTAATGTAAGCCACTACTTTTTGCTGCAATTCAGCCGCATGATCTTCTACCCATTCTGTACTACCTAGCAAGCCAGGTTCTTCAGCATCCCATGCACAATAAATTAACGTACGCTTTGGTTTCCAACCTGTTTTAAGTAATTCGCCTATTGCTTTAGCTTCTTCTAGCAAAGCCGCTTGACCACTAATTGGGTCGCCAGCACCATTTACCCAAGCATCGTGGTGGTTACCTCTCATTACCCATTCATCAGGAAATTGAGAACCTTTTATTGTTGCTATTACATTGTTGGCTGGTCGTAACTGCCAGTCAAAATCTACTTTTAAATGCACTTTTGTTTTACCCGGTCCTACATGGTAAGTAATTGGCAAAGAACCCATCCATTCAGCAGGTGCAACGGGGCCTTCTAAAGCTTCTAACAAAGGTTTTGCATCGTGATAGCTAATGGGTAATACTGGTATTTTTAATAGATTGGTCGCTTCACTTCTGTCTAAGCGTTTAGCATTTGCGGTAGCGCCAATATTTGGTGTAAGTGGGTCGCCTGGATATATTACCATATCCATAATACTGCCACGTTGCACACCAAATTCATTTTTAAAAGCGCCTTTTGGGTACACATCACCAGCGGTATAGCCATCATCTTTTGGGTCGCTATAAATAATACAACCAACAGCACCATGTTCTTGTGCTACTTTGGGTTTAATGCCACGCCAGCTTCTACCATATTTTGCAATGGCAATTTTACCTTTTACACTAATACCTAACTTTTCTAGAGTTTCATAGTCTGATGGTAAACCATAGTTTACAAATACTAATTCTGCGGTTACATCACCATCAGCGCTCCAGCAATTGTACGTAGGCAATTGCCCATCTTGCCCAGAAGTAGCATCTTCTTTTAATGCAGGTTCTTTCAGTAACGCCTTGTAGCTAGTGGGCGATACCATTTCAAGTACACGTGTTTTAGGTGTAGGAAATAATACTTGGTAGGTTTCAATTTTTACATCCCAGCCCCAACTTTTGTATTTATTGTAAATGATATCTGCTACTTCTTTGCCACCTGCACTACCTATATGGTGTGGCTTTGCAGATAATTCCTTAATGGTTGCACCAATGTTTTTGGCACTTAAAGCAGCATCAAATTGCTGTTCGGTTTTTAAGTGCTCTGCGGCAGATTTACCCGAAAAACCAGAAATGGTTTTGGTTTGTGCAAAGCAAAAACTCGTAGCAACCATAAGTGTAGCTGATAGTAATGTTTTCTTCATAATGCGTGTAGATGATTGAATGGCAATATAATTCTTAAATAAATAGCAATAGCTAAAGGAATTTATAAACACAAATAGCTTGTAAATGATATTACTATATTAATAGGCTAGTATCTTAAATACTTTTCTACTTTCTTGTTTTACAATTGCTTTCGTAGCTGAATGTTTCATACAGTATTCTTTGGCATTATTGCTGCTATAGAGCTTTTATAAAATTACTGTTATGAAAATAATTACCACCATCATTTTGACTTCTGTTACCATCTTATTGTCATTTAAAGTGTTTAGCGCAAAGTTTTCTGGTAAAGCTAAAAGCGAGTACTGTGGTGACGATTTAGGGTTTGAATAACTATTTTTCTATTTGCGGCTAGTACAGTTATTTTTGGGTAAATAATAAATGTATTGCTATGCAAATGAAAAATCTCTTTATCCACCACGTGTATTTTTGGTTAAAAAATGCTGATAGCGCAGATGATGTAGCTGCCTTGGTAGCAGGATTAGAAAAATTGGCTGCTTGTACTACCATTCAACAATATCATATTGGTAAGCCCGCTGCAACAAGTAGAGATGTTATTGATGGTTCTTATGCCTTGTCTTGGTGTTTGTTTTTTGCCAATAAAGCAGACCAAGACGCTTATCAAACTGATCCTATTCATTTAAATTTTATAGCAACCTGCCAGCATTTGTGGAGTAAAGTAGTGGTGTACGATAGTATTGATGCTTAGTAAAACCTAAGCGATAAGGATTTTCTTAAAAATGAATCTTATTTGGAAAAAGTCCTAAAAAGTAAAAAGCCTCAATAAGTAAAACTTACTGAGGCTTTTTTGAACCAATTTTGCGGGCTGGACGGGACTCGAACCCGCGACCTCCGCCGTGACAGGGCGGCATTCTAACCAACTGAACTACCAACCCTTTTCCGCTGATTGGGGTGCAAATATAAGGGTGAAAATTCTTTACAAACAAATCTTTTCTAAAAAAATTTTGTTCCCCTAATTTTACCGCCTCAACTGATAGCATTATGCCCCAGTACCCCAATAGACAATTTTTAGAATTCGAGCAACCTATTAAGGAATTATACGAGCAGATTGAAATAACTAAAAAGCTCGCAGAAAAAAGTCCTAAAATAGATTACAGTAGAAATATTTTGCAACTAGAGGAATCTATTGTTGATAAACGTAAAGAAATTACCGAGCATCTTACGCCATGGCAGCGAGTGCAATTAAGTCGTCACCCAGATAGGCCTTACTTGTTTAAGTACATTGAAAAGATGATGACCAACTTTATAGAGTTGCATGGGGATAGAAATTTTGCCGATGACAAAGCGATGGTAGGCGGCTTTGCAGAATTAGATGGCGAAACGGTAATGGTGCTTGGTCAGCAAAAAGGGATTAATACTAAAATGCGCCAGCAGCGCAACTTTGGTATGGCTAAGCCAGAGGGCTATCGTAAAGCACTACGCTTAATGAAACTTGCAGAAAAATTTAACAAGCCAATTATTACATTTATAGATACACCAGGTGCTTATCCAGGTTTAGAGGGTGAAGAACGTGGTCAAGGTGAGGCGATTGCAAGAAATATCTTCGAAATGATTCGCTTAAAAGTGCCAGTAATCTGCATCATTATTGGTGAAGGTGCAAGTGGCGGTGCCTTAGGTATAGGTGTGGGCGATAAAGTATTGATGATGGAAAACACTTGGTACACCGTTATTTCGCCAGAAGGTTGTAGCTCTATTTTGTGGCGCAGCGTAGATAAACGTGAAACCGCAGCAGAACAATTGCGCCTTACAAGCCTTGATATGAAAGGCTTTGGCTTGGTAGATGAAATTGTACAAGAGCCAATTGGTGGTGCACATTGGGATTACACAGAAGCCGCAGCCATGCTTAAAAGTGTGATTGTTTCTACATTAGCAGAACTAAAAAAGATTGACCCAGAAACACGTATCAATACTAGAATTGAAAAGTTTGGTGCCATGGGCTTTTGGGAAGACATTCCTGCAGCTGAAATGATGGATGTTTAATTGACTAGAAAGTGGTTATAACAAAATAAGGTAGTTTTTGGTGACGGGCTTTTGTAATACTAATCAACTGCATAGGCGTCGCACACTGCATCAATAATAACTTTATTCAACTTTACTTTCTAACAAAAAACTTGTTCGTACCAATTCGTGTAATTCGTGCAATTATTTATCCCGATAGCTATCGGAACGTGTAATAAAATTTATAACTCATAACTCATAAATAGCAATGTCTCTTCGTTCATTACTTACAGGTACAGGTGTGGCAGTAGTTACGCCATTTAAAAGCGATTCAAGTGTAGATTTTAAAGCACTCGAAAACATCGTTAATCATATTATTGATGGCGGTGCAGAATACATCGTAACGCTTGGTACTACAGGCGAAACATCTACCTTAACTAAAGACGAAAAGTTAGCAGTATTGGATGTAACGCTTGATGTAGTAAATAAACGTGTGCCAGTTGTGGTAGGTATTGGTGGTAACAATACAGCTTCTATTGTTAAAGACTTACAAGAATTTCCTTTAGATAATGTTGTGGCTGTTTTAAGTGCTTCACCTTACTATAACAAGCCATCACAAGAAGGTTTGTTTTTGCACTACAAAGCCTTAGCCGAAGCTTCACCAAAACCAATTTTGCTGTATAATGTACCGGGCAGAACAGGTAGAAATATGAGTGCTAAAACCACCTTACGTTTGGCACACGAAGTACCAAACATTGGCGGTATTAAAGAAGCGCATAACGATATGCCTCAGTGCTTAGAAATTATCCGTGATAGACCAGAACACTTTTTAGTAGTAACAGGTGACGATGAAATTGCATTACCACAAATAGCCTTTGGTTTTGATGGCGTAATTAGTGTGAATGCCAATGCTTTTCCTCGTTTGGTATCAGATATGATTCGTAATTGCTTAAAAGGCGATTTTGCTGCTGCAAGACCAACTCACTACAAATTTCTAGAAGCTTACGATATGCTTTTTGCAGAAAATAATCCTGCAGGCGTAAAAGCATTTATGTACGAGCTAGGTTTGTTGCAAAACGAATTACGCTTGCCTATAACGCCTGTAAGTGCTGAGTTACAAGCTAAAATAAAAGCGTACGTAGCTACTTTTTAACAATAAATAATCTTTGTTTACTTCGTATTCTTCGTGCGCTTTGCGTGAAATACTACTATGCGTAAAATCATTATCACTATCGACGGTTATTCATCTTGTGGCAAAAGCACTTTGGCTAAACAATTGGCTAAAGAACTCAACTATGTGTTTGTTGATAGTGGTGCGATGTATCGTGCCATTACCTTGTATTTTTTGCGTAATGATACCGATTGGAATATTACAGAAGAGGTAGTGGTGGCTTTGCAAAACATCACACTCGATTTTGCCTATAACGACGCAGATGGCACAAGCGATATGATAATGAACGATGAAAACGTAGAAGTACTGATACGTGAAATGCTTGTGAGTGAAAATGTGAGTGAAGTAGCTGCGGTGAAAGAAGTACGTGAATTTGCGGTAGCGCAACAACAACAACTTGGCCTTAAAAAAGGCATTGTAATGGATGGTAGAGATATTGGTACTACGGTATTTCCTAATGCGGAATTGAAAATATTTGTAACGGCTGACCCTGCCATACGTGTAGAAAGACGCTACAAAGAATTGTTTCTAAAAAATCCACATATAACTATTGAAGAGATTAGAGACAACCTAGAAATGCGTGATTATATTGATAGCAACCGTGAAGTAAGCCCGCTGCGCAAGGCCGATGATGCGATAGTTTTAGATAACTCAAATCTTACAAGAGAAGAACAACTAACCAAAGTATTGGGTTGGGTGAAAGAAAAGCTTGTCTAGCGCAATTAATTTATCCATAGCAATCCATTGCATTTATTATTTGATTGTTAATTACCACAATGCTTGTATTTAATGACGAAAATCAGGTACATGTGTTGTGCAATAAGGCTTATCTTTATTGCCTTTAAACAACAACACTATGAGTCAGTTTTCAGATTACAATTTTAGCGGTAAAAAGGTATTACTGCGTGTAGATTTTAACGTGCCTTTAGATAAGCAAACCCTTGCTATTACAGACGATACAAGAATGACGGCAGCTTTGCCTACCATTAAAAAAATATTAGCCGATGGTGGTAGTGCCATTATTATGAGCCATTTGGGCAGACCAAAAGGTGGGCCAGAAGACAAGTATTCTTTAAAGCATATTGTATCGCATTTAAGTGTTTTGCTTGATGAAAAAGATATTCAGTTTGCAGAAGATTGCATTGGTGAATCTGCTGTAGAATATGCAGCCGATTTAGGCCCTGGTGATGTGCTTTTGCTAGAAAACCTACGTTTTTATAAAGAAGAAGAAGCTGGTGATGTAGCTTTTGCTGAGAAATTAAGCAAACTAGGTGATGTGTATGTGAATGATGCTTTTGGTACCGCACACCGTGCCCATGCAAGTACTGCTATTATTGCGCAATTCTTTGATAAAGACCACAAAATGTTTGGCTTATTGATGAATAGCGAAGTAGCAAGTGCAGAGAAAGTAATGCACCAAAGCGAAAAGCCATTTGTGGCCATCATTGGTGGTGCTAAAGTGAGTGACAAAATTTTGATTATCGAAAATTTACTAGAGCGTGCTACTGATATTATTATTGGTGGTGGTATGGCTTATACGTTTATGAAAGCCGCTGGCGGCCATATTGGTAATAGCTTGTGCGAAGATGATAGACTAGATATGGTAAATGGTTTATTGAAAAAAGCAGAAGAAAAAGGCGTGTGCATTCACTTGCCAAGTGATAGTATTATCGCCGATAAGTTTGCTCCAGATGCCAAGGATTCAGTTGCGCCAAGCAATGCGATACCAGACGGTTGGATGGGCTTAGATATTGGACCAAATGCCTGTGAACAATTTACCAATGTGATTAAACAATCTAAAACCATTTTATGGAACGGCCCAATGGGTGTGTTTGAAATGGCGAAGTTTCAGCATGGTACAAAAGCAGTTGCTACCGCAATAGCAGATGCTACAGCAAATGGTGCTTTTAGCCTTGTAGGTGGTGGCGATAGCGTAGCCGCAGTAAACCAATTTGGCTATACAGATAAAGTAAGCTACATCAGTACAGGTGGTGGTGCTTTGTTAGAATATTTTGAAGGCAAAGTATTGCCAGGTATTGCAGCTATTAAAGCATAGTTGATGGCTCGCGGATAACGCAGAAATTTCACAAGATGATTTTAGATTTCTGTTACTTCTATAACTTTAAACCTGTAAGGCACTTGCTTTACAGGTTTTTATTTTATAAATCCCATACCATGCTTACCCAAACACTCAATACCATTTTTATTAGAGACCTTAATAAGTTACAACAAGAAATAGCAGCTTATAACAATGACGCTACAATGTGGATGGTAGATAAAGGCATAGCCAACTCAGGTGGTAATTTGTGCCTTCATTTACTTGGTAATATCAATACGTATATTGGTGCAGTAATAGGTAATAGTGGCTATGTAAGAAATCGGCCATTAGAGTTTACCGATACTGGCATTCCCAAAGCCGACTTGCTTCAACGCATAGATGCTACCATAGCACTTGTGAACCATGCATTTGCCCAATTGACCGAAGAAGATTTACCCAAAGAATACCCCATGCTGGTATTTGAACAACCCATGACCTACGAGTTTTTTCTAGTGCATTTAGCCGCCCATTTATCCTACCATTTAGGGCAAATAAATTACCACAGAAGGTTGCTAGATGTGTAGCAAAATTTGTGAATGATGTAGTTTTAATTATTCTATGTAGCCACAAGTGAATTGCAAATGGTGGTACACTTACCAATATTTCTAAGCCGTTTTTAGCATTCTTACAAGCAACAAAAAGTAATGCTATTGGTAAAAGCAACAGTTGCAAAAAATAAGCAGTAAGTTAAACAGTATTTTACTATATTGCAAGTAGAGTCAATTACTATTGAATTAAGTAATTGCCAATTTGTACTGGCGAAGCTACAATACAAAGGCAAATACTAAGCGATTGATTTTAAGTAATAAAATTGTAGCGCTTGTGTTGTTCGTTTCGGCAATCCAAGTATTACACTTAATTATAAAAACACTTCGTGGAGACAAAAGCTGAACAATACTATCCTACTTACAAAGCTGACCATAGAGATATTCTTTTAATAGAGTTCGAGGAAGCTCAAAAAATAGCAAATGGACAGTCTAAAGTGTATGGACAAGTAACCAACATATTACTCGCAGTAGCTACTTTTACTTTTTCATTTTTTTTAGATCAAGACGAAAAGAAAGTAAAAGCTGTATCATTTGTATTTTCAAATTCAATTTTATTTTCAATCATACTCTTCTCTTTTGGCGCTATCTTACTTCGTTATTTCGTAGACTTGCAAAAGCAGATAACAATAAATGCCAGAAAGGTAGTGACCCTTAGGACACTTTTAGGACTAGACTATGGACACATTCATTTGACTCTACCTAATTGGCGAGTAGAAGGTGCAACAAATCCTTTTGTAATTAAATACTTCAATGGATGGCTAAATTTTAAAGCTATGCCATTCTGGTTACTGACAATTACTGTAAATGCTATTTGGTGGTTAAGTACTTCAAATAAAACACCAATTATAATTGATATTTGGACATATAAAATTCATTTGAACTGGCTTTGGGGAAATGTAACAATAATACTTACCTACTTATTCGTTTTTAGAAGAAACTTAAATGATAGACACGAAACCACATATTTCAATATTGTAAAAATATTCTGTTTTTTTCTAAGAGTAAAACTTCTCGACAACTTTGAATATATAATTTATAGAGCTAAACTTTCCTACTTAGAACTTGAAAGACTAAAAGTCAAATACGACAATCTAAGTAAAATTCTAGTTGAAATCGAAGACAATGACTTCTATACAAATTCTGGCATTTCCTTTAAATCGATTTTTCGCGGCTTCATAAGCAGATTCCTTTTTTTAAGAAAAAAATATGGTTATATCCAACACGGCGGTTCGACTATCACAATGCAATTAACCCGGTCGTTATTTATCCCATCAAATCAGAATAAATATCTCAGAAAAATTTCAGAGCTACTATTCTCATTGTGGTTGAATAGACAATTTTCAAAAAGTGAACTTTTAAAGTTATATATCGCCTCTGTAAGATATGAAAGAGGTGTTTTGGGGTTATCAAATACAATCAAACATTTTTTTGGAGAATTAAAAGGAAAAGAACTATCGGATGAAGAAGCTTTTTTCCTTGTCGAAAGACTTTCAAACATAACTTCAACAGTTAATGTAGACAGAATAAATCATTTGATAACACGAACAAAAGTGACTCTAGACAAGGATAACTTATTTCAACTTTATGAAAAACAAATCTTAATTGGTAGATTAAAAAAGTAACTCTACCCAATACGAACTACTTAATAAAGCAAATATATTAGGCAATTTTTTTCAGTAATTTTCGTTTTTTAAGTCTCTTATTTCACTACTATAAAAATCGCTCTTCGCCTTGGTACGTGTCCTCACGTACCATTGTTAAAAGTGTTTCGTGCAAAGCACGAAACACGACTGAGATATAATGGCATCTTACATACCCTGCTTAACACCTAGTATAGCAATGCACAGTTATTTCCCTTTTTTCTTTAAATCTAAATAGTCAATAAAAAATACTACCCTCACCGAAAAACTGTTTAGCTGCGGTGTATTTACGGTATTGCCTAAATTTTTAAAGTAGCCATCGCTAGCATCGTTGGTAAAATGTTCCACTTGGTCTTTCCAGTTGATGTATAGAAAACTACCTAACCTAAATTGCCAGAAATAATTTAAATCAACATTTAAAATATTGTAACTAGTATTTCTATTGTAGTCAAAAGCGGTATTTTTTACAGATCCATCTTGTTGTAATTCTTGGTATTGGTGGTAATTAACCTTGCTAAAATAGTGTCGCGTACGTACCGAAAGCCCCATGGTATTGCTAAAATTGTACTTAATATTTAAGATATTGGTAATGGTATTTCTGTCTCTTAAACCAACTATTGGCGTACCATTATTATCTATGGTAGCAAAACCGTAGTTGTTTTTTCTGTATTGGTTATTAACGTTAAGCGAAACGGTAAGCTTATTATTAAAGCGATATTGGTTATACCAGCTTACATCTACCCCTGTTGCATTAATGGCACTAGAACGGCTTACACTAATTTCTGTATTGCTCGAAAATTTCTTTGCCTCGTTGCTGCCCAACCAAAAACCTACTGCTGTTCTTTCAGGGCGTTTAAATACGTAATTGCTTATTCGAGGTTCGTAAAAATCGTTTTCCTGAGCATTGTAATTTACAAATACCCCAAACCACCACAAGCTTTTTAGTGTGCCGTTAAAGTTAGCATTTAAATTAAAATTTTGATAATCGTTGGGGTTTAATCTTCGGCTATAATAGGTATTAAAATTTAGGTTTAGGCGGTTGTACCATTTTTTTGCTTTCACCCATTTATAGCCAGCCCAAAAGCCATTATCTATATAATTATTGTTAGTGAAATAGCCCATATCGTTTTGTTGGTACTTACTGTTGGCTACATCTTGCCAAACATTAAAATTAAACCTTCCACCAGTTTTGCTAAAAGCTAGGTTGTGTGCGTAACCTGAAAGCGTTTTACCTTCTGGCAAATAGCCTAATAAATTGCTTGAAACT
>JAAFHG010000304.1 GCA_013297585.1 Chitinophagales bacterium | reverse complement strand
TACACGTATGATACTAGACATGAGCAACAAAGACATTGTAACCATTGCTGAAGAAATAAAGGCACTAAAATTGTACATTGAGCTTGAGCAATTGCGCTTTGAAGATAAACTTAACTACACTTTCAAGGTAGATAACAATATCAGCACCGAAACCACTTTTATACCATCTATGCTTATACAGCCCTATGTAGAAAATGCCATTAAACACGGCCTTTTACACAAAAAAAACGACTGGCAATTAAGCGTAGAATTTATCAAAAACCAAAGTGGTATAGCGATAGTTATTGATGATAATGGCATAGGCAGAAAACGTAGCGAAGAACTAAATAAACACAAAGCAAGAATGCACCAAAGTTTTGCAGTTAATGCCAACCAAAAACGCCTAGAAATTTTAAACAAAGGTTTAATACAACATATTGCGTTAGAAATATTAGACAAAACCGATGCACATGGCAATGCATTTGGTACTACTGTAAAATTATTTATACCCTTTTTAAAGAAATAATAACTACTGTAATAAGCTGTTGCTCAACTGAAAAGACGCTTTACTAAAACAGAATTGTATATTATCAAATAAGCACCTTTTTTTGTTGTATGATAAAATGTATTATAGTAGATGATGAGCCAAAAGCAAGAAATTTATTGCAGGCTATTATTCAACAATACTGCCCTGAATTATCTATTGAAGCTTTGTGCGAAGATTTACCTACTGGTATTAAAGCCATAAAAAAATACAAGCCCGATTTAATTTTTTTAGACATAGAAATGCCAGGCCATAGTGGCCTAGAGCTAATGGATTTTTTTGATGACACCGAAGTAAATTTTGGTATCATTTTTACCACCGCTTATAACGAGTACGCTTTACAAGCATTTAAATTTTCGGCTATAGATTACCTACTAAAGCCCATACAACACCAAGAACTAATTGAAGCTGTAAACCGCTTTATAAAACAACAAACATTTAAACAGCCAGAGCAACTACGCCACCTAAAAGAATCTTTAAATGGTCAGGTAAATTGGGAAGACAAAAGAATAGTAGTACCTAGTGGGCAAAGTTTACACTTTTTTAAACCCGCAGATATTATTATGATTAAGGGCGAAGCCGCTTACAGCGAAATTTACCTTGCCGATGGCAGTAAAATGCTAGCTAGTAAAAATTTAAAGCATTTTGAAGATACTTTGGCGGTAATTCCCATATTTCTCAGGTGCCACAAATCATATATTATTAATACCAAAGCAGTTCTGCAATATGTAAAAAGCGATGGTGGTTACTTAAAACTGAGTGGCAACTTGACTGCTTCTATATCGCCTGAAAAAGTGCCTTATTTTTTAAGTAGTTTAAAATAATTTTTACACCTTTTTTGCACTTCGCATTAATAATTACCTACTCTGAAATTTGTTTTACCAATAGCTTATTACCAACCTTTTTTGATATGTATAATTTATTTACAACAAATAAATTATACATTTTTATAGCATGCTACTAGCAGAAAAATTATCGTAACTATTCGCAAAGAAATACCCTATTAATTATATTTATATAAACATATCAATTGCTAAACATGCTTACACAGAGCTAAATACTTGTACCAGCAACTTAACACAATGAAGCCGCTGAAAAATCAGCGGCTTCATTGTGTACTTTAAACCAAACAATAAACCTTCTTTTAAATAAAGCGGTTGATGATATTTTCAAGATACTCTTGCTTACCACTTATAGTTGCAGGTTCGCCATTGTCTATCGCATATTGGCGTAAATCGGCTAATGATAATTTACCAGCTTCAAAATCTGCACCTGCACCAGTATCAAAAGATGCATAACGGTCGCTACGGATTTTTTTGTAGTCAGATTTTTGTGAAATATTTTCAGCCGTAATTAACGCCCTTGCAAATATGTCCATACCACCTACGTGTGCATAAAATAAATCAGCAGGGTCGGTACTGTTACGTCTTATTTTAGCATCAAAATTAATACCACCACCTTGTATGCCACCACCTTCAAGCACTATCAGCATGGTTTCTACTAGTTCATTAATATCATTTGGAAACTGATCGGTATCCCAACCATTTTGATAGTCACCACGGTTAGCATCCATACTACCTAGCATACCATTATCTACAGCCACTTGTACTTCGTGCTGAAAAGTATGACCAGCCAAAGTAGCGTGATTTACTTCAAGGTTTAGTTTAAAATCTTGTAGTAAATCGTATTTGCGTAAAAAGCCAATCACTGTTTCGCTATCGTAATCGTATTGGTGTTTACTTGGTTCGCAAGGCTTAGGCTCAATGAAGAACACGCCTTTAAAACCATTGGCACGTGCATAATCTTTAGCAGTGTGTAAAAACTTAGCTAAATGCGCTTGTTCACGTTGCATGTTGGTGTTCAACAAGCTCATGTAGCCTTCTCTACCGCCCCAAAAAGTATAACCATCACCACCTAATTCAATAGTTGCATCAATAGCAGATTTCACCTGTGCAGCACCATGAGCCAATACATGAAAATCAGGGTTTGTAGCTGCGCCATTCATGTAACGTTTGTGAGAAAATAAATTGGCAGTACCCCATAATAATTTTACACCACTAGCAGTTTGCTTTTCTTTGGCATAAGCTACCAAAGCTTGCAAGCGTCTTTCATTTTCTAGTACATTATTACCATAATCTACCACATCTACATCGTGAAAGCAATAAAATGGCAGATTCATTTTGGTAATAAATTCAAATGCCGCGTCCATTTTATCTTTTGCTCTTTCCACAGGATCTGCTTTTACGCCCCAAGGGAAAATATGGGTGGCTTCGCCAAATGGATCGGCACCGCTGCCACAGAAGCTATGCCAGTAGGCACATGCAAAACGTAGGTATTCCTTCATAGGTTTACCAGCTACTATTCTGTTTTCATCGTACCAGCGAAATGCTAATGGATTGTCGCTTTCTAAACCTTCGAATTTTACTTGGCTAATGCCTTTGAAAAACTCGGTACTACCTGTAATTACGGTTGACATATTTACTTGTTGTTTTAAATAGTTTTAGATATTGTAACACGCTTCTAGAAAATAAAAACATATAAGATGTGATTCATTTAACCGTAGCGAGGCGCTAAATTATAGGTTTATTTTGATTCTGTAACCGATTGCAAAGAAATATTTTATTCTTTTTTAGCTGCATTGTGTTACGTTTGAAAAATCGCATGACACCACAAAAGGATATTACTATTTACGACTTAGCGAAAGAGCTAGATTTATCGCCAGCAACAATAAGCCGTGCCTTAAAAAATAATCCAATTATTAACGCAGCCACCAGAAAAAAAGTGATGGATTTGGCAGCTAAAAAAGGCTATCGCTCAAATGCATTTGCTAGCAACTTGCGTACACAAAAAACCAACACCATTGGCGTAATTGTACACGAGCTTAACAGTTATTTTATGACAGCAGTACTAGCTGGTATAGAAGAAGTAGCTACAGAAGCTGGTTATGATATTTTAATTGCCCACTCAAACGAAACAGTAGCAAAAGAACGTACCAACGCACATAACCTGTTTAATAAACGCGTAGATGGTGTAATTGCTTCGCTTGCCTACGACACAGAAGATTTAGCACACTTTGAACCATTTATAAAGAAACATATACCACTGCTTTTTTTTGATAGAACAGATAATAATATTGCTGCCACACAAGTAGTGATAGATAATGAAGAAGCTGGTTACATTGCCACCAAACACCTGCTAGATCAAGGGTGTAAGCGAATAGTACATGCTACTGCCAACCTTAAACGTAATGTATATGCAGATAGACTTACAGGCTATAAGAAGGCATTAAAAAAATACAAATTGCCTTACAACGAGGCATTGGTTTTGGTAAATGATTTTAAAGAAGATACTGGTAAATTAATTGTAGAAAGTATACTTACCATGAAGGAAAAACCCGATGGTTTGTTTGTAACCAATGACTTTTGCTCGGCTGTATGTATTGCAGAATTGAAAAAAGCTGGTATAAAAGTACCAAAAGATATTGCTGTAGTTGGCTTTAATAATGATGTAGTAAGTAGAATGGTAGAACCTAATATTACCACCATCAACTACCCTGGAAAGTTAATGGGCCGCATGATTGCAGAAAGACTAGTACTGCAACTAAAAACCAAGAAAAACATTAATAAACAAGAACAAATAATAGTTCCTTCTGAATTAATTGTGAGAGATTCATCGAAAAGAAAAAAGTAAGGATTAAACAGCGGCTGATGCTTCGTGCCTCAGCATGACAGTTTATTGTGCACCACTATTATCAACAGCCATTACAGGCGTAGCGCCAAGCTTTTTAATGATTTGCATGACTTTAATAGTTGTGCCTAAATGCGATGTGCTATCGCCATTAATAACTACCGAAGGCTTATCGGTTTCTTTGGACAACACTTCTTTTAATTGTAGCTCTAATTCACTGAAAGGGATTAGTTTCTGGCCAATGTACAGCTGCTGGTCTTTATCTACTGTAATGACTACTGTTTGCTTGGCTTTGGTATCTGCTTTGGCTTTTGGGTTTGAGACCTTAATAACATTAGGATTGGCCAAAGTAGACACAATAAGGAAGAACAATAAAAGGATAAACAAAATATCGTTTAAGGCGCCAGTATGCACCTCAGGGTGTGATTTTAATCTTTTACGGATGTTCATATTTTATTACACGAATTTTGAAATTTGATGCCACGAATTATCTAACCACTAATTAAAGAACAATTACTCGAATTACACCAATGAATACGTTTAGTTAAAAGCTGCATCACGAACAGAACGTACAAGTGGCACTTCGCAGACTCAGCGTAAACTTGCAACAGATGATGAAAAGTATTCCTACTGCTGGTTACATAATAATCACTCACTACAATCACTTTCTGTCTTTTCTAGCCCCTCTTTGCCTTATTTCTACCTTGTTGGTTCTTGTAAAATGTCAATAAAATCGGCACTTGCAGCTTCCATTTTATTGGCTGTTTTATCTATCTGTGTGTTTAAAAAACTATAAGCCACGTAAGCCATTAAGCCAATGATTAAACCTGTAGC
>JAAFHG010000430.1 GCA_013297585.1 Chitinophagales bacterium | reverse complement strand
TTTACCACAGGTATTGGTGGTGCTTCTGGCTGTTTTAAGGCATTAAATAAGGCAGCCAATAGTGAGTTAGGGTTTTGCTTAATCACATTGTTTTGATACGCCTGCACTTCTTTGCTTATTACTGTCATCTCGTTCACTATTTTCAGTGAATCTGCTTTGGTTGTAGCATTGTTGTAAGCCGTTTTTAAACTGTTGGTAGCTTTACTTTTTACTAAAGAAAAGGCTGAGTATTTTTTAAATAACTCATTATCTAACGAGCCTGTAATTACAGCATCTTCTTTCTTCAACGTATCGGCTACAATACTAAACTGCTGTTTGCTATCCATTAAAATATCAAACAGGATGGCATACTGTGGCGACACTATAAAATAAATACCTGGGGTTAATTTATTAGTGCCTTTAAATACACCGTAACTTTTTTCGTTTAAATAAGCAGAGTCGGTGAATATTGTACTTTTACCAAAGTAGCAACCCATGTATACCCAAGTGTTTTTATATGGTATTAATGTGATTGAAATACTCCTTTTTGTAGTTGAAGTAGCACTTTTTTTAGATTGAATTTGTGAAGAATTAATCTGTGCTTTCAAAAAAGAACTTTGAAAAAATATAAAAAACAGGAATATTTTTTTTGGCATGTTATATTTATAAAAGGCTAACAAAAAATGAGGCTGAATCAGAAATAACCTTACATATTTCCAGAAATTGAAAGGTCAAGGACAAGAGCAAACGCAACTTAATCAAATATTTATGAAACAGCCTCATCTTACTAAGAAGGTTTTACAATAATTGGCGCTGGTGTTGCTGGAACAAAAATTACTGGACCATCTTCAACGCAGTTACCCCAAGCATAGTTACAGTGATAACCCGTAGGACATCCTTCAGTTGAGCAATTACCATCGAATCCGCCATTTACCATTTTCATTTCTTCTCTGCTTAAAGCAGTACCAAAATTTTGTAACATTTTTTAAGTTTATGAAGCTATAATATGGTTATAGCTTCGGTTAATTAATTAAAAAATTAATGTTTAAAACATTGATTTTATTGATTTTTATACTATTTGTATCTCGCAGAAAATACAAGCAGTATTGTAAACTTGGCTATTGCTTCTGCGGTTGCAATAGTTCGTCCCCAAGTCGTTACTTGATATGGACGACAATATTAAGTAACGTTTACTGCGTAAAAATATACACCAAAGCATATACAAAAATGCAGTAGTTCTACTGCATTTTTAGTGTTTCTACTACTATTAATTGCCCAACTCTAATTGATTTTTTACCAACTCATAATAGCTACCCCTTAGTGCAGATAAGCTAGTATGAGTACCTTGTTCTGTAATGCTTCCTTTTTGCAATACAATAATATTGTCGGCATGTTTTACGGTACTTAGCCTATGTGCTACCACCACCACTGTACGACCTTTAAAAAATTGTTGCAGGTTTTCTGTAATGGCCTTTTCATTATTAGCATCTAACGCATTCGTTGCTTCATCAAAAAATAAATAATGCGGATTTTTATATACAGCTCTTGCAATTAGTAAACGTTGTTTTTGCCCTTGGCTAATGCCTGTTCCATCTGTACCAAGCTTTGTATTAAACCCATTTGGTAATGACTCTACAAAAGATAAAATATTAGCCATTTCTGTGGCAGCTAGCAATTGCTGATAGTCTGGCTGTTCATCGCCTACAGCTATATTTTTGGCAATGGTATCATTAAAAATATAACCATCTTGCAATACTGCACCACATTGCTTACGCCAAAAAGCCGCACCAAAATAGTTTAAACGACTTTCGCCTACGCGTATCTCACCTTCGTAATTATTATAAAATTGTAAGAGTAGTTTTATTAAGGTGGTTTTACCGCTGCCACTTGTACCTACAATGGCTGTGGTTTTACCTTGCGGTATTAGTAAATTAATGTCTTTCAACACAGGCTCGTTACCAGCACCAGGGTAGGCAAAACTCACATGCTGCAAGTTGATAGTTGTGTTGGTAGGCAACGTTTGTAAATAAGTTTGAGTGTCAGAATTCTCGTCTGCTAAATTGTGTATGTCATTCAAGCGCTCTAAACTAATCTTAGCATCTTGGCTGCTTTGCATAAAACCTACAAACTGTTCTATTGGGCTACTTAATTGCCCAATAATGTATTGAATAGCCAACATAGCCCCTAAGGTCAACTGACCTTTAACAACTAGTTGTGCTACTAAAAAAGTAATCACCACATCTTTGCCTTGGTTAATTAACAAGGCACCTGCTTGTTGCATTTGACTATACGATAGGTTTTTAAAACTCAATTTAAAAATACCTGTCTGTAAATTTTCCCATTCCCAACGCTTTAACTGTTCTGCACCATGCAACTTTATCTCTTGCATACCTTGTACTAGTTGTAAGGTAGCGTTATTCTCTTTAGCGGATAAATGGAAATTTTGATAATTCAATTTACGCCTAATACCTAAAAACAACCTTACCCAAGCAAAGTATATAATGCTGCCAGTGGCAAATACAAAAAAAAGTTGGGCATTGTACCAAAGCAATACGGCTGCAAAAATGAAAAAGTTAACAAGCGAGAATAAGGTATTTAAAGCCGTACCTGTTAAAAAGCGTTCTATGTTTTTAGTATCACCTATGCGTTGTAAGGTGTCGCCTGTGTGGTAACTATCAAAATAGCTAATAGGTAATTTGGTAAGCTTAATCCAAAAGTCTGAAAGTAGAGATAAATTGATAACAGTAGAAATTTGCAACAACAAACGGCTACGTATAAAATCTACTATTGTTCTGCTAAATAATAGCATCAATTGTGCGATTAATACAATTGTGATAAACTGTAAATTTTGTGTAGTAATGCCTGTATCTACAATACTTTGTGTTAAAAAAGGAGCCACCAATTGTAGTAAAGATGTAATTAATAGAGCCAAAAACACTTGGCTAATTTGCCACTTGCTATTACGTAAATTTTGCAGTACCAAGCCCCAATTAAGGGTAGTTTCTGTATCACTATCTTGCTCATAAAACTTTGGTGTAGTTTCTAGCAATAAGGCAATACCTACAGGCTCGCCTGCATCATTTACACTGCTAGCCCATTGCTGTAAAAATTCTGCTTTAGTATACTTCACCAAACCTTTTGCGGGGTCTGCAATAGTTACAATATCCTCTCTTTTAAACAACCGCTTTAGTAGCTCCCCTTTAGGGGCTGGGGGCGTTACTACCACAAAATGATTTTGCCCCCAATGCAATATTGCTGGTAGCTTAGCTTCTTGTAACAATTGGGAATAAGTCAATTGTACCCCTCTTGTTCTAAAACCTATTTGTTCGGCAGCTTCTGCAATACCTAATAAGCTTACGCCCTCTTTACCAA
>JAAFHG010000229.1 GCA_013297585.1 Chitinophagales bacterium | reverse complement strand
TTTTTCTGTACATATTAATGAGGTTACTGGTAAATTAAATGCTCAGTATGGTGGTGTGTATGCTTATTTTAGCCTCAAAGAAACCAACCGTCAGTTAGCGGCTGAAAATGCGAGATTACGCAATCAGTTATTATCAAATTTTGCTGCACCAGATAGCAGTAGAAAGTTAGTAGTTGATACTACTATTAAGGATACGCTTAACCGCTATAGAAAATACATTTTTTTACCAGCCACCGTTGCAGCAAATACAGTTACGCTTGAAAATAATTTTTTAACACTTGAACGTGGTTCGCTGCAAGGTGTGAAGAAAGACATGAGCGTAATAGGCCCTGAAGGCGTGGTAGGTACGGTAGTAGATGTAAGTGATAATTATAGCCGTGTAATGAGCATTTTAAACCGAAAAAGCAGTGTGAGTGCCATGCTGAAGAAAGACAATATAGCAGGCAGTATTGATTGGGATGGTAAAGATCCATCTTTTGTAACGCTAAAAAATATTCCTAAAAGTGCCAAAGTTATAAAAGGAGATAGTGTTGTAACAAGTAATTATTCGGCTAAGTTTCCATCACAAATAATGATTGGTACTGTTGCCGGTATTTCTGCAGATCCAGCAAGTAATTTCTATACCATAAAAGTAAAAACAGCTACTAACTTTTACAGTATTGGCTATGTAAATTTGGTCTTAAACTTTCGCTATGCCGAACAAGTGGCGCTAGAAAATAAACTAAAACCGAATGAGTAGTTTATTGAAAAATATTTTACGTTTTTTATTATTTATACTGGTGCAAGTGTATGTACTTAATCGTGTACCACCATTGCATCAATTTGTAGTACCATACCTATACTTCTTATACATTCTTTGGTTACCGTTTAATATCAACCGCTTTTGGTTGCTAGCAGTTGGTTTTGCTACAGGTTTAACGCTTGATTATTTTACAGGAACCATGGGCTTGCATGCTGCACCTTGCACATTGATTGCCTATTTACGCCCCTATATTTTAAACATTCTTATTCCGCAAGATACTATTGAGCAAAGCTATACAGAGCCTAGTGTAAAAAGTATGGGCTTTGCACCTTACGCCTTGTACATTGTACTTTTCACATTTATGCACCATGCTTACCTCACTTTAATTGAATGGTTGAGTTTCGGTGATGCCTTGTTCTTTTTTGGTAAAGTACTTGGTACAACTGGTATTAGCCTTTTGCTTATTACTATTGCCGAATTACTATTTTTTAGAAAAGGTAAGTTTAGAACCAACGCTTAAAATTCAAATAACTTATTCGCTGTTGATAGTTGTGGATAGGCATTTTTATTATCACTATTGTATCGTTCATATTAATTTACAATTTCTTAATTGTTTTATAACAGCAACTTAATGTAAGCATTTGTGTTGCTATAGGAAAGCCATTGACTTTTGCAGCTAAACTAAATTTAGTATGCGAATAAAAATTACTCCATTATTGGCTTTAGCTGCATTGTTTTTTTCGGTGCAAGCTATACAAGCACAAACAACCATTACGCAATGGAACTTTAATTCAAATCCAGTAGATGCTAGTAATAGCACAGGCAGTAATACTGCATCTATTGGTAGCGGTACAATTGCATCTGTTAATATTACCACTACCACTTTTAACAGTGGTTCTGGTTCAAGTGACATAGCAACAACCGATAACACTGGTATGGGTTTATCAGGATTTCCTGCACAAGGCACTGGCAACAAAACTGCTGGTATTCAGTTTAGTGCTTCTACGGTAGGCTATGAAAATATTTCTCTTAGTTTCGACCTTAGACACAGTAATACAGGACCAAAACATTTTACAGTACAATACACCACAGATGTTACTGCAACCACACCTGTTTGGGTAGATTTTGTAGAAGATTCAACTATGGCTGGTGACGCTTTTGTAAATAACAGAACTTACAACTTATCTAGTGTTGCCGCTTTAAACAACAATGCAAAAGCAGGTTTTAGAATTGTTGCATCGTACAGACCAAGTACTAGCACTTATGTTGCTGCAACCTCTACTAGTAATTATGCCACTACAGGTACTTGGCGTTTTGATATGGTGACAATAAATGGTGGTGCACAAAAAGGCACTGTAAGCTTTGTAGGTACTAAAACGTCAGTTTCAGAAACTACCACCACTGTAAGAATTATTGCCAAATTAGTAGGTGGTGGTGCATTACCATCATCTATTGGTATTGAAGTATTGCCAATATCTACAGCTACAAGTGGTAGCGATTATACAATAGCTACACCGTTAAGATTCGATTGGGCTGCTGGTGCTAATGATGTAAACGATACCCTTTTAGTTACTATTAACAACGATGCTATTGCAGAAAATGCAGAATATTTTATTGTACGTTTTACAAATGCGGTTAATACCGCCGTACCATCAGCTGCAAGTAATCATTTTACAGTGATGATTACCGATGATGATAAACTAGCACCCACTGCTTCACAAAGTATTACCTTAAACCATATTGCCTCATTTAGCAATGGTGTATCTGGTACAAATTCTGCTGAAATTGTAGCGCACGACCCTGTATCGCAACGCTTATTTATTGCAAATTCTCTAGCTGGTAAAATAGATATTGTGAACTTTAAAAATCCCGCAGCCGCAACATTAATTACTTCTATACCGCTAATTGCTACTTATGGTAATATTAATTCTGTAGCTGTAAGAAACGGTATCGTTGCCGCTGCTATTGAAAACACCGTACCTGAACAACCTGGTAAAATTGTATTCTTTGATACGACTGGTGTATTTATCAGTCAAGTTACCGCTGGTGCAATGCCTGATATGATTACGTTTAGCAAGGATGGTACTAAAGTGTTAGCTGCCAATGAAGGCCAGCCTAGTACCGATTATACCGTAGACCCTGAAGGTTCTGTAACTATTGTAGATATTGCTGGTGGTGTAGCAAGTGTTACGCAAGCAAACGTAACTACGGCAAGCTTTGCACCATTTAATGCGCAAGCAGCTACCCTTAAAGCTTCAGGTGTAAGAATTTTTGGTAAAAATAGTCCAACAGTAGCGCAAGATATGGAGCCAGAATACATCAGTTTTTCTGATGATGGTGCTACAGCCTATGTTACTTGTCAAGAAAATAATGCGATTGCTGTTATTAACTTGGCTTCAAGCACAGTTACTTCTATTCGTCCTTTAGGTTTAAAAGACCATAGCCTTAGCGGCAATGCACTAGATGTAAGCGATCAAGGCGGTATTATAGAAATGGCGACTTGGCCTATTAAAGGTGTATATATGCCAGATGCGATTGCATCGTACAAAGTAGGTGGGCAAGATTATTATATTACAGCTAATGAAGGTGATGCTAGAGAATATGGAACAGCTTTAGTAGAACCTGTAAGAATCAGTGCTTCTACTTATGTATTAGATTCTTTAACATTCCCTTACCGTGATGCTTTAAAAGCCAATATTGGTAGATTAAATGTAACCATTGCATCTGGTGATACAGATGGTGATGGTGACTTTGACGAGATTCATGCATTTGGCGCAAGATCTATTTCTATTTGGAATGCTACCACAGGTGCTTTGGTTTGGGATAGTGGTGATATGCTAGAATTGATTATAGCTAAGCATCCACAATTTGCTGCGCTATTTAATGCAAGCAATGCGAACAATACTTTTAAAAATAGAAGCGATGATAAAGGCCCAGAACCAGAAGGTGTAACCATAGCAGAAATTGGCGGTAAAATGTTTGCCTTTGTAGCTTTAGAGCGTATTGGCGGTTGTATGGTGTTTGATGTAACCAACCCTAGCAACCCAATTGTTGTAGACTATAAAAATACTAGAAACCTTACCACTTTTGCTGGTGATAATGGTGCAGAAGGTATTATTTACATTTCAGCAGCTAACTCACCTACTGGCAACCCAATTGTTATTTTGGCGAATGAAATTTCATCTACTCTATCATTTTACAGTGTAGATGCTAGCTTGCTAGATATTGCCCTTACCAATATTGACGCTAAAAACGAAGGCACTAAAAATATTATCACTTGGCAAACGGCTACAGAAGCCAAAGGCGATCTATTTGAACTTGAAAAAAGCAGCAATGGCGCCAACTTTAGTTTTGTAACAGCTATAGCGGCTAAAGGCACAGCTTCAAGCTACAGCTATACGGATGCGCAACCTTACAATGGCGTTAACTATTACAGATTGAAGTTTAAAAATGTATCTGGTTCAGTAAGCTACTCACCAATAGTAACGGCTACTGTAAATGCACCAGTAACCAATGGTATTCAAGTATATCCAAACCCTGTGGTTAACCAATTAACCATTACAACTAGCAACTGGCAAAACACTACTATAAGCATTGTAGATGTAAAAGGTAGCGTTGTAAAAACGGTTCGTTTAACAGCACAGCAAACAGCCATAGATGTTACAGCCTTGCCAAGTGGTACATACAGTGTACGTAGTTACAATGGCAACGATGTATTAAAAACAGTAACCATTACTAAGCATTAAAACAGTTATAGTTATTCTTTTTAAAAAAAACGCCTGAGGTTGCAAAACATCTGGCGTTTTTTTGTTATTTAGCGTATTAAAAAGTATAACCAATAGTAGCACCTATATGTGCAGGATCTACAGCAGCAGCATACGAACCCTTAAAAAGAACGAGAGCCAATTAAAGCACCTGCGTACAAGTTGTAATAAAAGTGCTTGCGAAACTGCTTTTGTATACCTAGGTTAAAAAAAGCCCCGTTATTTCCCTCATAATCAAGTGCATAATTGTCGTCATCATTAAAAGGGTTTGAAGCGGTATAAGGTTGTAAACCAATGTAAGCTGCTGAATAATTAGTAACATTTTTGTTTTTAGCAGTTCTTCTATTTAAATTAAAATAGTATCTAAGTTCTGCAGAGAAAATGCTAGCCATCAAAGACGGGCTTTAATAATTTGTAGAGCTAGGCGAGCCAACATATTCACCACGTGTTTTAAAATAACTAAAAAGAGATGCCTGTGGTACTACCGTTAGATTTTTTTTCAACCTCAGTTCGTAAGACAGATTTGCACTAATACCAATAGGTACTGTAATACTTGCACGTAAAATACCCTTAGGTTGAGTGTAAGCGTTTTGTTGTGCGATGGAACTGAAATAAAAGAAACAAAAAGAAGCAATAATTAGAGTTCGCATATGTGTTTTTGGGAAATGAGAGGGTTGGATGTTTAACCTGAAAGCAGGTTAAAGTAAGCCCATGCAAGGTTAAAAATAAAAATGGACATAAGGCGATAGCGAAATACTTTCAGCAATATCAGCAGTTGCATTATAATGAAACTTAGTAGCAACGCCTAAATACACCTTGGGTTGTATTTTATAATCGTAAGTAGCGCCTATTACCATACCTAAATCCACTAAATTAAATCTCTTGGCATCTCGTTCTAAAAAATCAATCGCCAAACCTCTATTAGCAATCTCTATTTCATTTTGCCTAAAACGCATATAACTAGCACCAAGGGTAATGGCCACTCTATTTTTTTTGTTTTCAAAATATCGTGTTAATTCTAAATCCCAAAAATTATTAAAATGACGAAGAGTAGTAGCAATATATACAAATGTGCCTGGGTAGGCTTTCTTGAAATCAATATCTTTTTTATTTTCTTGGCGTATATAACCCAAACTCAATTTCCATTTTTTATTAAAGTAATAGCCAACATTTAAACTTAAATTTGTACCTATAAAATTTTTCTTTAAAAAAATGGTATCCGGTATTACTCTATTTGCTTCTTCGTAAGAGCGTACAAAAAAATTACCTGTTAATCCATAATGTGCTTCTACAGAAAAATTGCCTTTTTTAGGCTGTGCACTAGTAGTTATTGTATTAATAATAAAATAAATAAAAAAAATAAAATATCTCATACGTTTTTCAAATTAATAACCCCTTGCTGTAATATTATTACAACAAGGGGTAAGATAAAAATTTAATTAATAAGTGTTATAAGGCCAAGTGTAAGCAAAATTAGTACCGCAATCATATATTGGCCAACCATGTGGTGGATTAAAAGTTCTATCACTAGAGAAATTGCAACCTTGATCAGCAAAAGCAGCACCAAAGTAGGCAGCTCGTGATATTTTTCTTTGTGTAATAAGTTCATCTTGTGTAATAACTGTTATGCTAAACCCAACAGTACCGCCAATGGTAGAACCAGGTGCACCATTAGCTGGTGGGGTCGTAACTGTTGTATTTAACGAACCAGTAAATGTATTAGTACCTTGGTTGTCCTCTTCATATACTGCGTAGGTTTGTTCCCCATCTGCTGCAACCCAATCTGGATGCCAAATACCATAAATCCTTCTTTCAATCTCTTTTCTAATATCTCGCCTAGAGTAATCAACACTCACTACATCACCTTTAAAATTGGTAACCTGCTGATT
>JAAFHG010000434.1 GCA_013297585.1 Chitinophagales bacterium | reverse complement strand
ATTTGGTATAGTAGTAGCGGCAGTAGCTCGTAAATTAGTACCAAATTGTTCTGCACCCATGGTTACAAAAATGGCCCAGAAGCCAGTAGAAAATCCTAATAAGCCACACACCAAATACATTTTATCGTCATTTTGTATAAACGGACTGAAAAATAAAATCAACGATGCAATGGTAAGGCCGTAAAAACTGAACAATGCCTTCTTTCTGCTTTGTAAATATTGGCTCAATAAGCCTATTAAAATATCCCCGAAGGCAATACCTACATACGCAAACATGATGGCTCTACCACTTTCTATATGGTTATCGCCATAAAATTCTTTTGCAAAGCGATTACTATAATTTACCAAAATACCAATCACATACCAGGTAGGCAAGCCAATTAAAATCGCCAATATGTACTTTTTAAAACGTGTACCATTAGTAAAAAACATAAAGAAATTACCTCGTTGTACATCTTGCTGTTTGGTCTGCTGAAACATACCACTTTCTGCCACAGAAATACGCAGCAATAACAAACCTACACCTAAGCCACCACCTATTTTATAACACAAACGCCAGTCACCAGTAGCTTTAAAAGTAAAGTAGGCAAACACAGCACCAAACAAGCCCACACCAGCTACTAAAGATGTACCTACACCACGTTTTTTCTGCGGTAATAATTCGCTAATAAGCGTAATACCTGCACCTAATTCGCCAGCAAGGCCAATACCTGCCACAAATCTTGCCCAGGCATAATGTTCTACAGTTTGTACATAACCTGTTACAAAATTGGCCACAGAATACATGGCTATTGAACCAAATAATACACTCAATCTGCCTTTTTTATCGCCGATAACGCCCCAAAGAATACCGCCAATTAATAAGCCCACCATTTGCCAGTTAATAATCTTAGCGCTAGCTGCAAGAACCGCCACTTTATCGGTAAGAATAATGCCTAAGCCTTTTAAACTTGGTTCACGTACAATGGTAAATAGTAGTAAGTCGTAGATATCTACAAAGTAGCCAAGCGCAGCTACAATTACTGGTATAGAAAAAAGCCCGAATTGTTTTTGTTGTGTCATGGTTGTTTTGTTTTCACCACATAGGCAGATAGTCACATAGTTTTTGTTGTAAAAGGTTGGTTTACTTTCTATGTGCCTTTGTGTCGATGTGGTTAGTTGCTTTCTACAAAATCTAAATCTTTACTAAACGTTTCTTTGGTAAATAATACCGACACCAAGCCTGTGATAATCACAATAATAGCGGTTACCCACGCTGCGGTTACATAATTATTTAACACCGTTTCGCTTCTTAAGAATTTGAATAATAGTATGATTAATGGCAAAAAGCCACGCACCAAATTAGGAATAGAAATAGCAGCTGTTGCTCGCAAATTAGTACCAAATTGTTCAGCACTCATAGTAATATACAACACCGAAATGCCCGAACCAAACCCTAGCCCCATGCATAATAAATACATATTGGTAGCACTACCACCACCTTTTAAAATAAAGAATAGCGCAATAAACACCGATAAAATGAAGTAGTAAATCAGTAAGGTTTTCTTACGGCTTTTTAAGTAATTACTGATTAAACCTGCACCCATATCGCCAAAAGTTAAGGCCGCATATTGAAACATTAAAGCTTTAGGTTGATCAAAGTCTGCGATACCAAAACGTTTGGCAAATTCATCTGAAAAACTAATTAGCACACCTATTACAAACCACACAGGTAAGCCAATTAATATAGAGCGTAGATAGCGCCAAAAGCGCTCCCAATTTGTAAAGAACATGGCAAAATTGCCCATTGTAGAAGATTGCTTTTTAGCTGCATCGTACATGCTACTTTCTAAAACACCCACACGTAAAAACAACAACATAAAGCCCATACCACCACCAATATAGTAACACAAACGCCAGTTTTCGCCGCTTAACGAGTACACATAATAGGCGGCAATAGTGCCAAAAACCCCACTAGTGGCTATAATGGAAGCCCCAATACCACGCTTGTGTTTTGGCAGCATCTCGCTTACCAGCGTAATACTTGCACCAAGCTCGCCAGCAAGGCCAAGTGCAGCCACAAAACGTAGAATGGTATACTGTTCTACATTTTGTACAAATCCATTAGCTACAGTTGCGGCAGAATACAAAACAATTGAGCCAAATAATACACTTTTGCGTCCTTTTTTATCGCCCAATATGCCCCACAAAATGCCGCCTACAACAAGACCAAGCATTTGCCAGCTTACCACACTTTCTCCAAATTCTTTGGCTAGTGCATCAGGTACATGTAGTTCAGCCAAACTTTTTTTGCGAACGATATTAAATAACAGCAAATCGTAGATATCAACAAAAAAACCGAGTGAACCAACAATTACAGGAAGTGATAGAATACCATATTCCTTCTTTGTCATGGTGTATATTATTTCTGGGTTGAAGAAGCTTTACCAAACACTAGTTTCACGATAATAGGTGCTGTGGTTACAAACACAATACCTAGTACAATAACTTCTAAATGTTGTTTTAAATCAAAATGAAATTGATTCAAAATCCATTGTTGTAAAAAGTGGCCGCCAAGTATCATACTGGCTACCCAAGCAATGCAGCCAACAATATTAAAGAACGTAAACTTTTTATTATCCATGCCTACTATACCAGCTATAATTGGTGCAAATGTTCTTACAATAGGCACAAAACGAGCAAATACAATAGCACCACCACCATGTTTAGCGTAAAAATCGTGTGCTTGGTGTAGATATTTCTTTTTAAATAAAATATTGTCGTTCCACTGAAACATATTGATACCAATGCGTTTGCCAAACCAATAACCCGCAGCATTACCCAAAATACCCGATGCGGTAATTAAGGCAATAATTAGTAACAAGTTTAGGTACACGTTGCCAGTATCAAAAACCGAAGCTGCCAACTTATCGCTAAAAATGCCTGCTACAAAAAGTAACGAATCGCCTGGAAAAAAGAAGCCAATAAATAGCCCTGTTTCAGCAAAAATGATGAGTAGTATTAACCACAAGCCACCGTTAATGATGTAGAACATTGGGGTAATTAAATCCTTCCAAGTAAATTGCTTGTGCGCAATAGCGTTAATCTCACCTTTTAAGTTTTGCAAAGTAATAGCTGTGGTATCGTATTTTTCTTTGGTAATAGTAATAGAATCCCCAACACTTGCTTTTAATGTAACCAAACCACGGTCGTTAGTAGTAGCTGTTTCGCCAGTTTTTACTACTATTACAGAGGCATTTTTTATTTCAGTTTCGCATTGATTGCGAAGTGTAACCAATAGACTGTCAGATTGTGCAAAAGCTGTATTTGTTGTAA
>JAAFHG010000603.1 GCA_013297585.1 Chitinophagales bacterium | reverse complement strand
GATGATAAGCCCACTAGAAAGCAATAATGTAGCGCTTACTTATGGCCGCTTTGCATTTATACCCGTAGGTAGTACCAGTAGGCTTAGCTACGTATGTTACGAGTATATAACCGATGTACTTAGGTTTATAAAAAAATACACCAAAGATGAAGCGGTAAATGTGTACGGCTTTAACTCTGCATATAGGCGCACACAAGGCTTAGAGGTTGATGGCTACCAGCACCCGCCTGGCAGCAACGAAGATGGTTATTTAGCTTTAAAACTGCGCAACAAAGGCTATGGTAAATTGCATTTAATAACCAACAGTAAAGCACTTGTTTGGACTACCGATAGACGTATACAAACCGATGGTGGTTTTGTAAAAGCCACTTTTCAGCGAGTGAAAAACCTGCTTTTGCCTAGTAAAACTGTAACTATTAGGCAAGATTTGTAATTGAAAATACAACGTTGTAACTATTTTACTATATTCAACAAATCATTAAAAAAATCCTAAAAACACTAAACAATAATTCCTATGAGCAATGCAACCGATAAGGCCAAAATAATGCTAGTAGAAGACGATGTGTTTATGCAAACTTTGCTAAACGAGTTTCTATCTGCCAAGTTTACCGTAACTACTTATACAAATGGTATAGATGCTATAACCGCCTTGCAAGATGGCAATCTGCCCGACTTAATTATTTCTGACCTTAACATTCCTGAACTAAGTGGTACAGAATTAATAGCGCAAGTAAAGGCAAGTGATTTTTTTAAAGCCATTCCTATCATGATTTTATCGGGCGAAGAAAGCTCTGAATTACGCATTAAATGCTTAAACGCTGGGGCAGATGATTTTGTGGTAAAGCCTTTTAACCCAAGAGAGTTAGATGCAAGAATTAACGTTATTCTTCGTAGATTAGGTAAATCGTAGTATCACCTTTAAAATCCATCAACCATGAACCTCGCTGAAGCTAATACCGAAATAATTGCCCTTATTAATTGCGATAGCAATACCAAAGCATTATTTGCAACCTATTTATTAGGTGGTAAAACAATTATGCATTTTGAAAATGGTGTAGAACTAGTAAACAATTGGAAGAAGAATAAACTACCAATAGTAGCCGTAGTATCGCAAAGCGATGTGCTATCGGTAAATGGTATATCGCTATTTGAAAACTTAGAAAAGCGTCAATTATTAACCACCCCCTTTTGCCTAATATTACCTAAAGAACAATTAACCGAACATAAGCGCAAGCTAGCACTAGAAACAGGCGTAGCAGAATTATTTACCACACCACTAAGTGCAGAAAGTGTAGAAACAAGGCTTAATTTTTTAATAGCCTATTGGGCAAAAATTAGTAAAAAGCAGCAGCATAAAACCTTTGCCCCCTACAAAACAGAATTTTTAAAACGGGCTTTTGATATTCTGTTTGCTGGTACCGCACTTATCTGTTTATCGCCTCTGTTTTTAATTATTTATTTATGGATAAAAATAGAATCTAAAGGCCCTGCCTTTTACTACGCCTTGCGTGTAGGCACAGGCTACAGAGTGTTTAAGTTTTACAAGTTTCGATCTATGTTTACAGATGCTGATAAGCGCCTAAAAGACCTAAAGCATTTAAACCAATACGCTAGTAATACTAATGACAACATTTCCATTGCCGACGACGACTTAGATGTACGCTGCTATGATTGTAAAGCAGCCGATATTAGTTGTAGATTTCCTATTTATGCCGATAAGATAGAATGGTGCGAAAAAAGCTATATAGAAAACAAAAGTAGCAAGGCCAACTCTGCCTTTTTTAAACTTAAAAACGACCCAAGAATAACCAAAGTGGGCAAGTTTATACGCAATACAAGCATAGATGAGTTGCCACAATTATGGAACGTAATTATAGGCGATATGAGCATTGTAGGTAATAGGCCGCTACCATTGTACGAAGCAGAAAAATTAACATCAGATAGATATGCCTTGCGCTTTCTAGCACCAGCTGGTATTACAGGCTTGTGGCAGGTAGAAAAAAGAGGCAAGGGCGAGATGAGTGAAGACGAACGCCTGATGCTAGATAATAAGTATGCCGAGAACCACAGTTTTGTAAATGATATAAGGTTGATAATGAAAACCATACCAGCCTTATTTCAAAGTGAGAGTGTTTAAACACGTACCCATTGGTTGGTGGTAAAATTGTATTGCTTTATTATTCTTGCAGGGTTACCTACTGCTACCGAATAAGGTGGAATACTTTTAGTAACCACTGCACCAGCAGCAATTACACTGTGCTTACCAATAGTTACACCAGCAGTAATTACAGCATTTGCAGCAATCCAGCAGTCGTCTTCTATTACAATAGGTGCGGTTAAAATAGGTTGGGTTAAAATAGG
>JAAFHG010000286.1 GCA_013297585.1 Chitinophagales bacterium | reverse complement strand
TGTTAAAATAGACAACAAGATATTAACAAAACGTTGCTCCGTACGTATTAATATATTGTTAGTGCAATTGGGAAGCACTGTAGTTATTTGAGAATAAAATTGCCCATAAAAGTTCTTGGCTAAAAAAAAACATCTTCAATAACAAAAATTTCTGGTGCTTCGCCCTTTTTTAGGATAATGGCAATCACATCAAACTGAACCTTTAGCCATTCGGGGTATTGATATAAAAAAGCTTCTGCTCCTTTTTTTAAATGGTTCATCTTTGCTTGGCTTATGCTTTCTTCGGGCAAACCAAATTTTGAATTTGTTCTTGTTTTTACTTCTACAAAATGCAATTTATTATTAAAACTTGCGATAATATCTATTTCTACATGCTTGTAGCAGTTTTTGGCAATAATGGTAAAATTTTTTTAAATTAAATACGCCACCGCTAGTAATTCTCCTTTATTTCCTATGAGTTTGTGGTGTGTCATACTTAATTTTGTGATATAAAGTGTATGCTATGAAGTAATCATAAAAATTATCGGGCTAATTTATACAAAAATTATTGATAATGATGGATGATTGTTTGGTGTGTCAATTGAAATTTATAAACAACAACATATGAAACTAAATGGAAAAACATTTCATCTAAAGGGTAAAGTACAAAATTATGCATGGGGCGGCTTTAGCTTTTTACCTGCATTATTAGATTTTGAAAATTTGGATAGTAAGCCTTGTGCCGAATATTGGATGGGAGCGCATCCTTCTGCAGCATCAGTGGTTAGTGACGATACGCAGTCTTTGCCTTTAAATATACTAATTACAGAAAATCCTGTAGAAACCATCACTAGCAAGGTATTTACTCAATTTGGCGAATTGCCTTATTTATTTAAAATATTGGATGTAAAAGATATGTTGTCTATACAAGTTCATCCAACAAAGGCAGAAGCTGCAAAAGGTTTTGATGCCGAGGAATTAGCAGGTATACCCATAGATGCACCACATCGCAATTATAAAGATAGAAATCACAAGCCCGAAGTAATGGTAGCGTTGAGCGAATTTTGGTTACTGCATGGCTTTAAGCAAAAAGACGATTTGATGCAAACCTTGATAGAGGTTCAAGAGTTTAACGTGCTTATGCCTTTATTTAAAACAGGCGGCTATAAAGGTTTATATCAAATGGTAATGGAGATGGAACAGGTGTATGTAGATAATATGCTTGCACCATTAGTAAAACGTGAGTTGCGCCGAAAAGCGCACAATGAACTAACCAAGTATGATGCTGGCTGGTGGGTAGCTAAATTATTTGAAGGTAAAGATGAAGTTACTAATATTGATAAAGGTGTATTTTCTATATATTTCTTCAATATTGTAAAAGCAGTGCCTGGCGAAGCTGTGTTTCAAGGCGCAGGTGTGCCGCATGCATACCTTGAAGGACAAAATGTAGAGTTGATGGCCAATAGTGACAATGTGTTACGTGGCGGTCTCACACCAAAGCATATAGATGTACCTGAACTGTTAAAGCACACACTGTTTGAAGGTGTAAAACCGAATATAATGAAGGGAAACGATATTGGTAACAATGCTGTACATTATCCTTGCCCTGTGCCAGATTTTGGTATTCATAAAATTGCTTTACAAGGTAATAGTCATGAAGCTACCTCTAGTTCGCTTGAAATAATAATTGCAATAGAAGGTGGTGCGGTAATTAATAGTAGTAGAAATATTGTATTAAAGCAAGGCGAATGTGTGGTAATTTTACCTAATGAGACATATATGATAGAGTCGTCTGGTAAGTGCGTACTATACAAAGCTTTTGTACCTTAAGACAATAAATTACCACAGAATTATTAACAACTCCTTCAATCTTAAAACTTTGTTGTCAAATTGCTTTTTTCACGCCTATAGTTTTTATTATAAAAGCAAATAAGTATGGGAAAAATGTTCTTCTTTGAGTTCTAGATTGTTTATAGCTGGTAGCTAATTTAGCTTGTGTGTAAATTAGGGTTTGTGGGGTTATATTTTCAGCCTATTTTTGTTTTATAATACTTGTATATGAAGTTAAATAAAAATGTTGTTTTCTCTCTAGTGTTGTTAATTGTAATGGCATCTCTTTATAGAATCATTCCTAGCCGTCCTTTTGGTTTTGCACCGCAAATAGCAATGGCTTTATTTGGTGGTGCTTTATTTGTAAACAATAAAAAGTGGGCATTTCTACTACCATTGTTGTCTATGTTCATAAGCGATGCCTTATTTCAAGTGTTGTATACTTATGGCTTATCCTCCATACAAGGGTTTTACGGTGGCCAGATTACTAATTATTTGTTGTTTGCTGGCTTAACTGTTATAGGTTTTACAGTTAACCCTAATAAAATATTTAGCATACTTACGGGTGTTTTGGTTGCGCCAACAGCCTATTTTTTAGTATCTAACTTATTGGTTTGGGTTAGTGGTGGTGGTTACCATCATCCTAAAACATTAGACGGAATGATGGCTTGTCTAGTAGATGGCTTACCATTTTACAAAGGTAGCTTAGCAGGTACTGCGGTATTTGCAGCCTTATTGTTTGGCAGTTATTATTTTGTGCAACAACGCGTTGTTAATACTTCTATAGTAAAATAGTCTTTAAGCCATAAGATTAGCACTTCAACCCGTCTCATAAATTTTTGTGATACGGGTTTTTATTAATAGATACTTTCATTTGTATCCAAGAGTCTAATGTTGTTATGTTGGTAATTTTTTTGATTACTATATTGCTTCTAAAAAGTAAACACTCGTTTGTGTCTTTTTAAATGATATGATAAACGCTGACTAATATTTACTTGGCAAGTTGTTGTTTTCTTGCAATTTTTTAATTGAAAAAAAATAATTAATACTTATAGGTTTTTATTTAAAAAAATAATCCTAAAACATATTCACCACATCTTTTGCTCTTTCTTTTGGCAAAACTTCCAGCATTTCAAGTTTGCCATTTTTAATAATCGCTTCTACAGTGGTGTTGTAAGGTGCATACAATTTAAAATGAACATCCCAGTTTTTAGGCCATGCAGGAAACAGTATAATTTTTTTATCATCAGTTTGTAACAGCATTTCTTGTAACCCAATCATACCGCTGCCGCCATGGTTATGGTCGGGTGTCCAATCAAATCCTGGCCCCCAAAATGCAGGAAATTTGTTCTTGCTATTTTGTAGTTTAAGTAGTGTTAGTCTTGCCGCTTCATCAGCTAAACCAAGTCTTGCCGCAAAAATATTATCCTGTTTCCAACCAATATGGCTGCGAAATTTGATGGCTAGTGTATCGTATAGATAAGTATTAATGGCAGTATCTAAACCAGCTTTGCCCATACCAAAAATACCCCAAGGAAACACAGGGTACAATTGTGTTGGCTCTGTATTATTTATTCGTTCCCACAATTTTGCTGGCGCAATAGTGGTATGGTTGTTAAAACTTCTGTACGAAATTGGTGGTATGCTGTTTAAGAAATTATTGTAATAAGTCTTCTTCTCGGCAGCTAAATATTTGGATTGTAATAGGGCTTTGGTGACAGTTTGTAAGCCTGCAATAGTAGACGTAGCATTGTAAGCCATTTTATAAGTTTCCCCACCAGAACCTGGGTACAATACTAATTTACCGTCAGCGTCAAGTGCTTTGTTGCCGCGTTGCTTGGCCAAGTATTGGTAATGTTCATCAAAGAAAATAAGGCAGTTTTCAATTAAGGGTAAATACTTACTAATATTTGCATTTTGATATTTTTCTGTTTCTAGAATCATTAAGCAAAATTCTAAAACAGTATCCCATTCGTATTCAAGCCAAGCATTGTATTCAAGGCCCTTGTCAAAATTAGCGGGTCTTTTATAGCTGTATTCAGCCGGGTTTGGCAAGCCAAAGTTTTCTAGTTGTTCAGTAAAGCTTGCGCCATTGTGTTGCCAGTAAACCTTGCTTCTTGCAATAGTGTTTTGTAGCAGATTATTGTAAAAGTCAAATTGCGATTGCATCATGTCAATGTCACCAGTTTTTAGCATTGGCCAATACACCAAGCGTTGGTTTTGTGCTGTAAAAGTGCCGCCACCCCAATTGCGATGGTCTGGTGTGCCATGAATGCTTGTGTCTGTAAAATTTGGATCTACCGTAAATACGCCACCATTAAACTTAGTAGGATATTTACCAAAAGCATTGCAACCAAGCATGTAACGAAACAGTTGGTAATTGCGCCCTATTTGCCAAACATCTGTTGACTCAGGGCTTCTAACTTTTATATTTTCTGGCGGTACGCCAGGAGCATAATTTGTTAAGTCTGGCCTTGGTTCTAGATAGATGAAACTTTTTTCCCAGTAGTTATGCCACCAATTAATGGTTGCTAGTTGCAGGTTACTAGTCACAGGTTGTTTTAAGTTGCTTAGAAACTGAGATATATTTTCTGTTTGTTTGGCTTGTAAACCTATCTGCAAACTATGCGTTTTACTAGCCATCTCACTTTTTAATTGCCAGCCTTTAAAATCGGTTTCTTGGTATTTCCCTTCTGTAGTACCTGCCATTTTAAAGTTTGCGCCTGACATAGAACCACCAAAAACCAAATGTTGTAAAGGATTGGTTAATTGAGATTTAACGCTATCTAAACCCTGTTGTTTTACAGTAAAGTCAAATACTGTTGAGTCGGTGTTTTGATGATAAAACAATACTGTGTTATCACTAAAAGCAATACTGTCTTTCCTGGCTATGATTTTTTGGTTTGTCCATTTCCATGAATTAGCGTTGTTTTCTTTTCGGGTTAATGGTCTGTCTTTATAACGCCAACTTTCGTAGGTAGCGGTTGCCGTTATTTTTTGATTACTGCTTACATCAATATGCACCATTGGGTTGAAGACATCTACCCAAATCTTTACATCAGCAGAAAGCTTACCATTACTGCCATTTATGGCTACATATCCGTCTTTTAAAACAAGGGTTTGTGTAAATGTTTCTCCTGCAAAAGGGTTGGGCAAAAGATTAATTCTAACTCTACCTGCTTTTAAGAATGCATTGTTTTCATCGAACCAGCCAGACTGTTGCAGGTACAAGAATATCTCACCATTTTCTACCCAAACATTGGTGCCAATATCACCACCACCACAAGGCATAGATTCAGATGCATTCTTGCTTTGTGTGTGCCAAACGACATTGTAATTGTCTAATGCTTTGGGTTGAGAGAAAGTAATGAACCACATAGACACAAAGGCACAGAGAAAGAAGAATTTGGGATTTGAGATTTGAAATTTATGATTTGTAGATTGCTTCGTGTCTTTCAATGACGAACAACGATATAAACGTACAAGTGTCCGCCTCAGGCGGAACAAGTGTTCAATGTTTATTCTAAAAGCTGGTAACATAATTTTCTTTTTTTACCACAATGCTCACTAAGATTTTACACTAAGCGCACAATTTTAGTGAACGTTGTGGGCTTTTCTTTGTGCCTTCATGGTTAAATTTCTACCAATTATCCGTTCTAAAACTTGAAACAGGCAGGCCT